>NZ_JBSGGG010000028.1:0-147806 GCF_053603795.1 Nocardia sp. NPDC004123 | reverse complement strand
CGCAACACCGGCGTCGCCCCCATCGCCGCAGAAGCCCACCTGATGTACGCACTGGCCCGGTTCACGCCTCGCATCGCGGCGGCAGTCTCGGCCAAACTCGCCGCGGCCGCCAAATAGCCCGACAGCAAACTCACCGATGCCACCCGATCGGCCATTGGACGCTTATCGGGGATTAGCCCGAGCTGATCGGCGGAATCAGGAAACGAGGGGCCTGATCTGCTCGGCGGCGAAGCGGACGAAGCCGACCGGGTCCGGTTCGTCGGCGGTGGGCTGCAGGACCACGCTGGTGGCGCCGGCCTCGACCCAGCGGAGCACGGTATCGGCGATGACCCGGGCATCTCCTGCGACACCGATATCGGGAATTCCGTCGCGGTCCTGCCCGCGCAGGTCCGCGGCCACCCGCTCCGCGGCACCGGGACCGGTCGCCGCCAGCAGGTACACGACGATCGGATACGGCTGTGCCGCAAGCGCTTCGGGCCGCGCGGCCCGCACGATCCCGGCGGCCGCCCGAATCCCGTCGGCGGGTGTGGAGCTGGTGAGGATCACCCCGTCGGCGGCCTCCCCCACCACACTCAGCGTCCGCGGCCCGGTCGCGGCGGCCAGGATCGACGGTGCGGCGGCCGGCGGCCAGTCCAGCGCGACGTCGTCGAGCCGGACATACCTGCCCTTCACCGTGATTCGCTGCCCGGCCAGCAGCGCCCGCAGCGCGTCGAGGTATTCGCGCAGCAGGGTGATCGGCGAGGCGACCCGCTCCCCCACCTGCCCCATCCAGTCCTGAACCCCGTGTCCCACACCCCAGATCCCCCGCCCCGGGAACATCCGCTCCAGCGTCGCCAGCTCCATCGCGGTGACCGCGACATTGCGCAGCGGCACCGGGAGCACCCCCACCCCGACCCGCACCCGTTCACTCCACGCGAGCGCCGCTGCAGCCGTGGCGATCCCGCCCTCCAGGAAGCAGTCCTCCCACAGCCACAGCTCCTCGAGTCCCGACTCGTCCGCCGCCCGCACCACCTCCCGCAGCCGCTCGGGCGGTTGCTGCGGCCGGAACACCACTCCCAGGGTCGTCATACCCCATGCGTACCACGCCGGAGCCGGAAATGGCTGTGGCCCGGTCACATTCGCGACCGGGCCACCAGGGTTCGAACTCAGCCGAAGTGGCAGACGTAGTGGACCGGCTCGATGACCTCGATCTGGAAGCTGGAGTTGCCCGGCACCGAGAACGACTCGCCGCCCTTGTAGGTGACGGCCTCGGACTCGCCGGCCAGGGTGACGTTGCACTGGCCCTCGAGCAGCTCCATGATCTCCGGCGCACCCGTGTTGAAGGTCAGGGTGGCGGGGAGGATGACACCGATCGACTTGCTGGTGCCGTCGGCCAGTTCGATGTTGTGGCTCACACACTTGCCATCGAAGTAGACATTGGCACGCTTGGTGACGGTGACATTCTCGAACTTCATGCTGGTACGGGGCCCTTCCTACGGGTGACGACCGGCCGCGCGGGCCGGTCCGGTTCGCGCCGATCGTACCCGCGACCGCCGGGCAATCGTTCAGTCGGGCAGGGCGTCGAGGGCGCGGTCGGGCAGGGCATCGAGAGCCTGGGCCGTCAACGCCCGCCCCTGCTCGATGATCGGGGTGGCGCGATGGAAATCCATGGTGCCGCAGATGTTCTGCGGCACCTCGATCACCAGGTCCGGCGGGTGGGCGGCCAGATGCTGGCGGGTGAGGGCGGCCAGCATGAGATCGATGGCCCGCTGGGCGACATCGGTGGCGCGGATGCTGCTCAGCGCCGGGGGCTGCGCCGGCACCTCCTCGACCGGGGTGCGCGCCCCGCCGAGCAGCTGCGCCGAGGCCCGCCACCACTGGGTGAACCAGTTCGTGCGCGGTTGCGCGCGGTCGTAGGCCGGGTCCGGCGCGCCCGAGAGGTCGACGCCGATGGTCATATCCGCGGGGCCCAGCGCCATGGTCGCCACCACCGGCAGCGGATCGAGCACACCGCCGTCCACCAGCACGTGCCCGTCGACGAGCACCGGGGTGATGAATCCGGGAATGGCGATCGAGGCCCGGATGGCGGCATCGAGTTCGCCGGCCTGGAACCAGGTCGACCGGCCGGTCGTCATATCGGTGGCCACCGCGACATACGGGATGGGCAGGTCCTCGATGTGCAGGGCGCCGAGCATCTCGCGGATCCGGTCGAGGACCTTGCTCGCGCGGATCACGCCCGGTTCGCTGAACGCCGGATCCAGCAGCCGCGCCACCTCGAACTGGCCGAGAGCGGTTGCCCAGGAGGTGAATTCGTCGAGCCGCCCGGCGGCGAACAGCCCGCCGACGAGTGCCCCCATCGACGATCCGGCCACGCCGACGATCTCGTAGCCACGCTCCTGGAGCTCGGCGATCACGCCGATGTGCGCGTATCCGCGTGCGCCGCCACTACCCAGGGCGAGCTTGACGCGCTTGCCCGTCGACATATGAATCTCCTACCCGAGAACTAGCAATCGAATCGCAAACCATGGTAGAGCTCGGTCGCCACCGGCTCGGTCGGTGGCCACCACGGAGGTAACGATCCGCTCCACATCGGGTCTCCATCCGATTGCCGCAACTCTGGAAGTTGGCAACCGCCACCAGAAGATTAGCTGGTCATATCGATGATTCCACAAGTCGTTCGAGCCGAATCCGCTGAATCCGGACGGGCATTCAGGCGTTATCGTGTCATCCCATGCTTGCTGAAACTCAGAACGTTCGTGTGGACAGTGAATTCGCGCGACTGCGGACAGTGGTGGTTTCGCAGAGTGAATTCCGCGCTCCAGCAAATGCCGAGATACTGGGCCACTCGATGCCGGTGGAACCCGGCGCGGTGGACATCCTGGACGCGGTGTGGGGTCGGGACTTCGGTGCGGTGTACCCGGACAAGCAGCGCAGATGGGAGGCCGAGCGGGACGAGCTCGCCGCCGCGCTCACCCGCCACGGCGTCGAGGTACTGCGGCCTCGGCTGTTCACCGCGGACGAGAAGGCCACCGCCGGCCCGATGGGATACGCCAACTTCTTCGTCCGCGACCCGTGGTTCACCATCGGCGAGCACGTAATCGAGGGCGTGCTCCAGTTCCCGCACCGGCGCATGGAGGTGCTGCCCAGCCGCGACCTGCTGCTGGACCGCGTGATGCCGTCTGCGGCGCAATACGTTTCGCTGCTCCAGCCCGGCAAGGCCGCGGTCGGCCACCCCGGACCAGGCCCGTTCCTCGAAGGCGGTGACGTCCTGGTGCTCGGCACGGACGTCTTCGTCGGCCTGTCCGGCATGGCCAGCAATGAGCTCGGCTACCGCTGGCTCGCGAAATACCTACGGCCGCACGGCTTCACCGTCACGCCCGTCCGCCTGCCCGAGCATGTGCTGCACCTGGATTGCGCGATCGGCCTGGTGCGCGAGGGACTGCTCATCGCCTGCCCCGACCGCCTCCCCGAGGGCCTGCCCGAGCAGCTGCGTGACTGGGAGCGCATCGAGGTGAGCGAGGACGAGGCCGCGGCCATGGCCACCAACGGCCTGCCCATCGACGCCGGAACCTACCTCACCGACCCGGAATTCGAGCGGGTCGGCAAGGGACTCGAGGACCGCGGCGTCACCGTCGAGTACGTCGACTTCGCAGTATCGCGACTGTTCGGCGGCGCTTTCCGCTGCTCCACCCAGCCGCTGCTACGCGCCGACTGACCTGTCCCCCACCGGCTTTCGCCGGGGTGTGCGAGGAGCCGACGACCTCGTAGAGGTGTCCCCGCCGCGGGAGATCCAGTTGTTCTCCAGGTAGTGCCATGCACCGTTCACGGCATGACCGACAACGTGGCCGGTGTGGTAGCGCGGCGGGCTGTCGGCGCTGTGCGACAACAACACCCGAGGCGGCGATTGTCGTCTCGTCACAATTTCGCCTGCCGGGGATGCGCCAGGCCGGGCAGCGTGGGCAGCAGTGCCAGTGCGACCCGCAACTCCAGCGAGTCGGTCCCGATACTCCGGCCGAGCAGCGCTTCGGCCTGGCGAACCCGGTAGGCGACCGTGTTGGGATGGACCACGAGCCGATCGGCGGCGCGGGTGCGACTGCAGTTCTCGTCGAGATATGCCGCCACGGTCGTCGCCAGCCGCTCAGTGGTCTCGTCGTCGGCCGCCAGTGGCCCCAGAACACCGGTGACGAATGCGAGCGCATGATCGCTGTCGGCGGTGCCGAGCGCGGCGACCGCGATCTCGCGGTACCGGGTCAGCGCCGCCCCGTGTGATCGGACCAGCGAGGCGACCCGCCGGGCGTGGGCCGCTTCGATCTGGGTGCGACGGAACCCCTCCAGCGCCCACCCCGGCTCGCCGACAGCGACGTTGACCCCGGGTGGCACGATGCGCACATCTCGGCGCGGTCGCAGCGCGTCGAGATCAGCAGCGGTGAAGGCGCTGCGACGGCTGACCCAGGCCGTAACGGCCAACGAACCCATCGGCTGAACGAGAGTGCTGTCGGCCGCGACGGCGCGGGCGAGCCCGGCGATGGACTCGTTGAGTGCCGGAAGGGTGTCGTCGCTGTCCGTGTGCTCGACCCATGCGATGGCCCCGATGTGATGCCGGTTCACCTCGTATCGCAACCGCGCCGACGCTCGCTGCGCGTCGCGCTCGCGACCGGCGATTATCTCCTCGATCGCTACGGCCCGGGCCGCAGCGGCCGTGCGCAGCCATGCTTCACGCTCCACCTCGTACGCCTGCTCGACCCGGACCATCGCCGCATCTGAGTAAGCAAAGATCCACCCCGTGACCAGCTGCACCGCGGTGGCCTGTTCGGCCGCATCCCGGGCAGTGGCTGTGATCCGGTCGAAGATCCACTGCCATACCTGCTCCTGAGCCAGCCGATAGAACCGCATCAGATCCGCCAGCGCAACCTGACGCTGCACCCCGGACCGGGCAATCGCAATGGCCGACCGCGGCAACTCCAGCCCGCGCGGGTCTGCACCGAGCTCCATGAACTGCGTCAACTGCCGCAGGCTCGCCTCGATGCTGACGCGAGTCTCCTCAACGGTCTGCGCATCCAGGAAAAGCCCGGGTAGTTCGTCCTGCATTCGAGCGAGCGCGCGCTCGGCCAACTCCCCGGCCGACGCCCTCATCTCCGCCGTGATCGGTCGCAGAACCTCGCGCCATACCCGCTCAGCGGCCGGCTCCCGAGCCGGTGGCCACTCGATGTTCATGGAAGCCGAATCTACTCAGCTTTGTCGTGGCGCGACAATTCAGATGTTTCGCCGCACTCGGCCGGCACGCCGCTATCCGGGCGGATGGCAGCCGGGGTCGCCGGCTGATGCAGCGGACGTCGGCTACCGACGAGACAACAGCCGACCCGGTGGCGGGGCCCCGGCGTCGGCGCCCCCTGCGGGGCGCTGGCCGCTCCGAAACTCCGTGAACGCGAAGTGCTTTCGGCGATGATCGAACTCGACCGCGGCTCGAACTTCGAGATCAACGATAGAGCGCGCGCGGCCTGCGGAAATGCGGTCCACGCAGCAGATCAACTCGGTGAATCATCTGCGGTAGTGGTGCAACCGCCGGATCTCGGGCGGCTGCGCCACCACCTCGGGCGAGCACTCTGCCGGACTGCTCGATGGCGAGGATCCCACTCGAGCCGAGCGGGATGTCCTCGATCGTCATCTCGGCGGCAAAGATCTCTTCGATCTAACTCGCCAAGAAATCGACGATGTGCCCGGCGAGTTCCGCTCCGGAGTCCTCCTGTAGGAAATGGCCGGCTCCGTGGATTACCGGGTGTTGGATGCCCTGAGCGCCACGCATCTCGGTTTGCAACACGCCCGCCATCGGGCCGGTGATCGGATCGGAGTCGCTGAACGCCACCAACATCGGTGTCGCGCTCTGGCGCAGCGCCGCCCAGGCCGCCCGGTTGGCCGGCGCGGCCGGGTCATCGGGCGAGGTCGGCACCAAGCCGGGCATTGCCCGCGGGCCTGCGCAGTAGCTGTCGTCGGGGAACGGTGCGTTGTATCCGGCACGCACCGCGTCGCTCATCTCCCGGGTGCACCCGGACTGGACGAATCCACCGACATCGATCACCGGTTGGCTCTGGATGGCCTCCCGGAACTGCCACCAGATCTCCGGCATCGGGAAGTCACCGGCCGGCAGACCGCTGTTGGCGACCACGATGCGCGAAAACCGTTCAGGGTGTTCGGCGGCCAGCCGCAACCCGATCAACCCACCCCAGTCCTGACCGACCAAGGTGACGTTATGCAGGTCCAACGCGTCAAAGGCGAGCGCGCGCACCCATTCGACATGCCGGGCGTAGGTGTGATCTTCGCGGCGGGTCGGTTTATCGGAGCGACCGAAGCCGACCAGATCGGGGCAGATGACCCGATAGCCGGCTGCGGCCACGATCGGGATCATCCGCCTGTACAGAAACGACCACGACGGCTCGCCGTGCAGCATCAGGACCGGGTCTGCGTCCTCGGGCCCGTCCTCGACCCACGCCATCCGCAGCGATCCGCCTTCGGCATCGCCGACCTCGCAATACCGAGGAGGGTAGGGAAAGTCGGGCAGCTCAGCGAACCGCTCCTCGGGGGTACGCAGCGTCAGCATGGCCGAACCAGGTCGGCCAACTTGTCCACAGTATGCATCGAATCTCCTTGCTTCTGTTCACGGCGGCTGTTGGCCGCGGACCCGACGGTATGGGTCCGCACACCCATTGTCTCGGCGCTTTGCGCCAAAGTTCGGTGCCAAGGTTGTGCGCGCGCCACAAGCCGGCGGATTGGGCGACGCGTTCAGGGATGTAGCCGCGCTTCTTGTAAGTCGCCGTGAGGTTTTCGCGTCGCCCGTCGATATTCTGGCCGCGAATTTGGATCGGTCCGGGTGATCGCGGTGTTCGTTGAGGTTGAACGTCGAAATTCTGGATCGAGACGTGAGCATGGTCGTCAGTTGGTTGGAGCGCTTTCATATTCGTGGCTCGTGCGCCACGCCCGCATGTTCGTCCCCCACTGTGGGTTTTCGACAGTTCATAGTTGGAGTTTCCGGTCAGCGCTCGTGGGTGTGTGATGCGGGCACAATGGTCATCGGGAAGGTTGTTGTCCCGCGACGAGCGGATTGTGAACTGCGTCTCCTACTGTGGCGTTCAGTGGCCGATCGGTCACGTTCCCTTCGGAGGTCGCACGCAGATGTCCTGCGGTCCATAGACCTTCGCGTTATGCCGCGGATCGGTGGCAGGAAGGAACCGCGACATGAGCCGGTTCGACATCACCAAGACCAATCTCGCCGTGGAGCGGCTGATCGAGATTACCGACAACCCGCGCCACCTATACATGCTGCACGCCTATAACCGGCACCGCTATTTGGAGATGGCCGGCCGCTGGCAAGAGATCTTCGACCCGGAGATGACCGTCGCGCACCCCGTCTACCATTTCAACGTGTTCGGCATCAATACCGTCTTGGACGGGGCCGAAGCCGTGCAGGCCGTCTACAACGAATGGGCCGGCACCGGGCAGTGCATCTTCTACGTCGACGACGAAAAGCTCGCGGTCGGCGACAACATCATCTGCTCGACCGCGGCGATCTACCAGCAGACACCCGGCGTGATCCTCGCGGAGGCCGGCGCGGACGTGGACCCGGACGCTACCTACCTCGTCAAGAATGTCGAGCACATGATCTGGCCCTACGACGACCAGGGCCGTCTGATCGGGGAAGACGTCTGGGAGATCGACGAATCCGAGCGCGAGATCATCAAGCTCGACCCGTCGGAGGTGCTCACGATCGAGCAGTCCGGAATCCTGCTGGCCCCGCTGATCAAGCCGCTGCCCGCCCGCACATTCTGATCCCGGACGATCGGGCCATCCGGGGATGTATCGCGTCGGCGGGCGCTCCCGGGTGGTCTGTGTCGCGCCCAGATCCTTCAGGAGTTGTACGTGATCAATGGACTGACCATGGATGACTATCCGCTGTCGCTGACCGCGGTGGTGGAACGCGCCGAGCGCTTCCACCACCGAACGAAGGTCGTCTCGCGCCGCCCCGACGGCAATGTCGAGCGGACGACGCTCGGGGCGTGCGCCGTACGCGCGCGCCAACTGGCCTCGGCCTTGGCAGAACTCGGGGTCGACGATGGCGACCGCGTCGCGACGCTGTTGTGGAATCAGGCCGAGCACCTCGAGCTGTACTTCGCGGTTCCCGCGATGGGGGCGGTCGTACACACCCTCAACCCCAGGCTGCATCCCGATGAGCTCGCCTTCATCGTGGAAGACGCCCAGGACCGGGTGATCGTGGTCGACGAATCCCTCCTCGAGGTGTTCGAGAGCTTCCGCCACGTGCACGCATTCGAGCACATCATCTGCATCACCCGCGATGGACCGACGCCGGACGGGATGTTCGACTACGAGACTTCGATCGGCGCCGCGGAGCCGATGGAGTGGCCGATTCTCGACGAACGACGCGCCGCCGCAATGTGTTACACGTCCGGCACCACGGGCCGGCCGAAAGGGGTGGTGTATTCGCATCGGGCGCTGGTACTCCATTCGATGGCCGCGGCACTCCCCGATGCGCTGGGGGTATCGGCACGGGACACGCTGCTGCCGGTCGTGCCCATGTTCCACGCCAACGCCTGGGGTATTCCCTATGCCGCCGCTCTGCTCGGGGCTGGGCTGGTTCTGCCCGGACCGCGGCTGGACTCTGCCAGCGTGCTCGATCTGCTTGCCGCCGAACAGGTCACCATGACCGCGGGGGTCCCGACAGTGTGGATGGCGATGCTCGACGCGCTCGACGCCGAACCCCTACGCTGGGACCTCAGCCGCCTCGATCGGCTGATCGTCGGCGGTGCCGCGGTACCTCGGAGCATGCTCGAGGGATTCGATCGCCACGGTCTGACGGTCGTCCAGGCATGGGGAATGACCGAGACCGCGCCGCTGGGCACCGTCAGCCGCCTCCCTGCTGACCTCCAGGACAGCGAGACGGATGAGCGATACGAGTTCCGGGCAAAGCAGGGAATCGCTATGCCGTTCGTCGACATCCGCGCACGCAACGACTCCGGTGAGTTCATCGAGTGGAACGACCGTGCCATGGGTGAACTGGAAGTACGCGGACCGTGGGTGGCCGCCGCATATCACAACGGGAAGGGAGCCGACAGTTTCACGCCGGACGGCTGGTTCCGCACCGGGGACATCGTCCGCATCGACCACCGTGGCTGCATCTGTATCTGCGACCGAGCCAAGGACATGGTGAAGTCCGGTGGCGAGTGGATCTCCTCGGTTGATCTGGAGAATCACCTGATGGCGCACCCGGCCGTGGCGGAGGCCGCGGTGATCGCCATCCCGGACGCGCGGTGGGGTGAGCGCCCCTTGGCGGTCATCGCGCTGCGCGACGGTGCGACGACGGATTCCGACCAGTTGCGCGAGCATCTGGCGGCGGAATTCGCCCGTTGGCAACTGCCCGAACGATTCGAGTTCGTTTCCGCGATTCCCCGGACCGCCACGGGAAAGTTCAAGAAAATCGCTCTGCGCGAAGAGTTTTCGGCCGGTCGGCCGTGACCTGAAAACCCACGGGTGGCCGAAGGTCGTCGGACCAGCCGTACCGAGTTGGGGCGTGAGATCACCGCTCCCGCCCCATCACGGTCCACAACGATCGCCGACAGACGATCTCCTCGCCATGGCCCCGCATACGGTGAGAAGACCAGCAGCCCAACGAGATTTGCGGAGAGCCGGATGCGGGGACAACCCGCACGCCCGGCGTGCGCCGTGCGGCTTCGCTCATGTCCCTCGCATAGCGAGGAGGAACGCGGGGGGATTGTTCGTGGTTCGGACCGGATTTCGCGTGGACGCGAAAGCCGAAGGGGACCAGAGCATGCCGGTGAAGCGGTATCTTGAACTCTCCCGGTGAGACCGTCACCACCTACGTGATCGACGCCATCGAGGCTGCAGGGACTTCGCCCCCAAGTCGGCACCACCGGTTCTGCTGGGTATTCCCCGAAACCTCAGAGTGCAGCGCCGACGGTGGTCACGACGCCGGCGACGATGGCAACCGCGGTAACGCCGATGGCGAATACCCATAGGTCACGCTCCTCGGGCATCGCGGCGCCGGATTCCAGGGCTTGCCTGACCTGCAGCCACCGGCGCAGGCCCACGATCGGCGCGGCGACCGCCAGCAGGATCATCGCGGTGCCCAGTAGGGTACGCACCCACCCGGTGCTGAATTCGGGGACCAAGTGCACCATTGCGATCCCACCGGCGAGCAGACCCAGCGAGGTTCGTATCCAGGCGAGAAAGGTCCTCTCGCTGGCGAGTGTGAAGCGCTCGTCCGGTCGCGATGTGTGCTCGGCCGGGCCTGTGTCCGTCTCGGCCAGGGACGGGTCTGTCATAGTCGCGTCCTCATGACGCGGCCGGGGCGTGGTCAGATCCATTGCCATTCGAATCGTGGACTTCCTGATTGATGGTCACGTAGTGGCGTCACGGTAGGAGGCTCACGTCGATTTCTCTCGGGGCTCCACGACAACGCTCTGAGCGCCGATTGTCGTCACGTCACAATTCGATCGGCCGGTGATGCGCCGGGCAGTGCGGGCAGCAGCACCGGCGCGACCCGCCGCTCCAGCGTGTCGGTGTCGATGCTCCGGCCGAGGATCGTTTCGCATGGCGATCGCGATCGAACCTCGGTGCGACCGGAGAGCGTCGAGATCAGTGACAGTGCAGGCGCGACAGGCGCGCTCGCAGAACCTCGCGCAATACCTGCTGTGCAGATGGCTCCCGCGCCGGCAGCCACTTCCATGCCGGCAAAGCCGGCTACCCACGTTTGTGGTGAGGTCACAATCAGTCGCACATATGTTGGCGCAAGCTCACGAGCGCTCCACATCACACTCGCCCTACGTTGTGGCCATGATCACGCCATCTTCACGGGCCAACCCCTCCGACCTGTCCGGCCGGGTTGTGGCCATCACCGACGCCGGCAGCCGGGTCGGGCGCGAGCTCGCTATGTTGCGCGTCATCGACCGTGACCGCGCGGTGTCCCCGGTCGCTGCCGGGGCCCACATCGGGTACGCGCCGGCCCAGGCCACTACTCCGCCGCTGGCCCGATGAGGTTGCGGAGAAGCTCGCAGTCGTGGCAGAGCGAGCGTGCAGTGACATCGGTTTCGCTTCCGCCCCTGCGGGTTCCGGTATCCGATCGGCTCGAACGCCTGCCGGTAAGTCGCTGGCATCGCGTGGTCTGCGCTCTGATGGTCGGCGCTTTCATGTTCGAGTTCATCGACCTCTATACGTTCGCTTTCAGCGCGCCGGCACTGATAGTGCACCTCGGGTTCACGGTGCGCGATGTCGGAACCGTTACCGCCGCCGCTGGCATCGGTTCCTTCGTCGGAGCGTTCGCCGGTGGGTGGGCGGCCGGGCGCTTCGGGCGCAAGCCGACACTCGTCGTCTGCCTGCTGATGTTCTCGGTGCCGTCGCTGCTCAACGCCGCAGCCTCGACGCCCGCCTTGTTCCTGGTCCTGCGGTTCCTCACCGGAATCGGGTGTCAGGGAATGACGGTGGTCGGCGCGGTCCTGCTGGCGGAGTTCGTTCCCAGCCGGGTACGTGGTCGTGCCATCGCTTGGGTGATCACGGTCGCCGGAATCGGCCCGACACTGCTCGCGTGGCTCGCGTTCGCCCTGGTGCCCAATGTCGAATGGGGATGGCGCCCACTGTATGTCGTCGGCGGGCTGGGACTGTTGCTGGCCTTGCCGTTCCGTCGATACCTACCCGAGTCACCGCGCTGGCTCGAGTCCCGCGGAAACGTGCTCCACGCCGATTCCGTCATGGCCGACATCGAAAACGCGGTCCGCGCGGCCGGACACACCCTCACACCCCTGCCCGCACCTGCATCTGCCCGGCCTGCCTCCTCCACACCGGCAGACAATCGCGGTAGCGGAATTCGCGCACTATTCCGAGAGGGATACGGCAAGCGATTCGTCGTCGCCTGCGCACTGTGGATTCTCGGTGTGGTCGCCTTCTTCGGATTCACCGGGTGGCTGTCGACACTGCTGAAACTGAAGGGCTACGACCTCGGTCAGACGACACTTATCACCGCGGTCATCACCACGGTCGGCATACTGGGATTCTTCGCGAGCGCGGTGGTGACCGATCGCTGGCAGCGCAAGTACTCCCTCGCTGTGGTCGCCGTGCTGCTGGGCATCGTCGCGCTGCTGTTCACCGCGGGACACTCCACGGCCTACGTCATCGGAGTCGGTTGCGTGCTACAGGTCCTTTTCCAGATGATCGCACCACTCACGCAGACATATTCGGTCGAAGTTTTCCCCACCCGCTTCCGATCAATAGGCTCGGGCTGGGTCACCGCATCGGCCCGCCTCGGCAATATCCTCGGCATATTTGCTATCACAGCTATTCTGGATCACTTCGGTATCCCAGCGGTGTTCTATTTCATCGCGGCTCTTCTGTTCATTCTCGCCATGGTCATGGTGTTTTTCGGGGAATCGACGAGGGGCTCCTTGGAACGATCCGGCTCCGATGAAATCGCCGACCGCGAACCCGCGTGAACAGCACATGGCCTGATTCGTTTTCGCCCCCCTACTGCGCGCCAGCGTTCATTCCAGAATGCCGCGCTCAGCACACACAGACCCATACAACTGCGCTTTTCGCCACCACTGAACGGAGTATCGATCATGGCATTGAATGAATACACGCAGGGCACCGCTTTTCCGGGAACGGTCGGACGCACCATCGACCAATCCAGTCCCGCATGGCCGAGGCCGGTCCGTGCCGCCGCGGACGCACCGAACGTGGTGCTGATCGTGTTCGACGACGTCGGCTACGGGCAGTTGGGGTGTTACGGCAGTCCGATCGCCACGCCCCGCCTCGATGAACTGGCTGCCGACGGCCTGCTCTACAGCAACATGCACACGACGGCGCTGTGCTCACCGTCGCGCTCGTGCATCATGACCGGCCGCAATCATCACGCCAACGGGATGGCGGCGGTCACCGAGTTCGCCATCGGCTATCCCGGATACGACGGGAACATTCCGTTCTCCAATGGGTTCCTGTCGGAGATGCTGCTTGCGCGCGGGTACAACACCTATGCGGTCGGCAAGTGGCACCTGACACCCGCCGACCAGGAATCGGCCGCCGGGCCCTACGACCGCTGGCCGCTGGGGCGCGGCTTCGAACGCTTCTACGGCTTCCTCGGCGGCGACACCAGTCAGTGGTACCCGGACCTGGTCTACGACAACCACCAGGTCGAGCCGGAACGCACTCCCGAGGAGGGCTACCACCTGACCGAGGATTTGGCGGACAAGGCAATCCAGTTCGTCGCCGACGCCAAGCAGGCCGCACCGAACAAACCGTTCTTCCTCTACTTCTGTCCCGCCGCGGCACACGCCCCGCATCACGTGCCCCGAGAATGGGCCGATCAGTACCAGGGCCAATTCGACGACGGCTGGGAGTCGTACCGGGAAACAGTGTTCGCCCGCCAGAAGCGGCTGGGCATCATCCCCGCCGATGCGGAGCTGTCCGAACAGGATCCGGACGTGCCGGACTGGAACTCGCTGAGTCCCGACGCACGCCGGCTGGCAGCCCGGATGATGGAGGTGTACGCCGGATTCCTCACCCACACCGACCACCACATCGGCCGGGTGCTGGACTTTCTGAAGGAAATCGGCGAATTCGACAACACTATCGTCGTCGTGGTTTCCGACAACGGCGCCAGCTCGGAGGGCGGCGTCACCGGCACCACCAACGAGCTGCAGTTCTTCAACAACGCGCAGGAGTCGATCGAAGAGAGTCTCAGGGACATCGACGAACTCGGTGGCCCCACCACCTTCAACCACTATCCCTGGGGCTGGACCTGGGCCGGCAACACCCCGTTCCGGCGGTGGAAGCGTGAGACCTATCGCGGCGGCACCAGCGACCCGTTTCTCATTCACTGGCCGCGCGGCATCGCCTCCCGCGGCGAAGTACGCACCCAGTACGCACATCTGATCGACATCGTTCCCACCGTGCTCGACCTGCTCGACATCGCGCCGCCGCTGACGATCAATGGGGTGGAACAAACTCCGCTGCACGGCGTCAGCTTCGCCCACACGCTCGATGACCCTGCCACCCCGACGCACCACCACACCCAGTACTTCGAGATGCTCGGCCACCGCGCCATCGACCACGACGGCTGGCGCGCGGTATGCCCGTGGCCGGGACCGTCGTTCGCGGAATCCGAGCGGCCCTTCGGTACTCCGATCACCGCTCAGGACCTCGCCGACCTCGATGCCGAACACTGGGAGCTGTACCACGTGGCCAGGGACTTCGCCGAGAACCACAACGTCGCCGCCCAGCACCCCGACAAGCTCGCCGAACTCATCCGGTTGTGGTACGCCGAGGCCGGCCAGTACCAGGTGCTGCCCATCGACGGCAGAGCGGTGGCCCGGCTTTTCGACGAGCGACCCCAACTCACCGAGAACCGCACCCGCTACACCCTGCGGCCCGACACCCAGGCACTCCCGCCGGCAATCGCGCCCAGGCTGTTCAACCGGCCGCACAGCATCACCGCCGATGTGACCATCCCCGGCGACGGGGCGGAGGGAGTGCTGCTGTGCGAAGGCGGCTACACCGGCGGCTGGTCGTTCTACCTGCAACACGGCCGCCTGCACTACGTGCACAACTATGTGCGCCGGTCCTGGCTCACCGTGTCCTCCGAGGAACCGATTCCAGCCGGACGCCACCGGCTCGGCTTCGAGTTCCTGCCCACCGGATTCCCCGACTTCACACAAGGTAAGGGTGCACCTGGTCGTGCGTCGCTGTACCTCGACGGCGGTCTCGTAGGCCAGGCAGATTTCCCCGTCACCACACCGATCATCTTCAATCCGGGCGGCCTGCGCTGCGGTGCCAACCCCGGATCGGTGGTGACATCGGACTACCGCGCCCCGTTCCGGTTCACCGGCACGTTGCACAGCGTGACCGTCGACATCTCCGGCGCCTCGATCTCGGATGCCGCAAGCGAAATGCGCGCGGCCCTGGGCCGGCAGTAGCGACCGTGCGCTGAAGGTCACGGGTGCGCTGCTGCATCCGTTCATCACCCCACAGCAGCAGCGGGTACCGCGGTCACAGATCCCCGCACCGCCCGCATTCGATCACAGATGAGGAACAAGACAATGAGAATTCGATGTTCAGCCGTCGGCGCAGCATCCACAGTCGCCGGAATCGTGCTCACAGCAGCAACTGCAACGGCTACACCGGCCGACCCCTCCCCGCCGGTGTCGTACCGCGCTGAACTGACAACCGAACGATCGGTGGTCACCGTGCTCGAGAACGGGAGCTTCGCGCTCGCGGACGACGGCAATGCGGTCTCGGTCCGCGACAACGCGGGGCGCGTCATGGACTCGCTGCCGTTGCAGGTCCGAGTCGACGATCAAACGGTCCCGGTCCGGCAGCAGATCGCTCCCGATGGTCGCACGCTCACCCTGATCCCGGATGTCGCCGCAGTTCGGCGTGACGCATTGAAGCCCGTGGCGTCGCCACTGGAAAATCAACTCGCGATGAACGACCTCATCAACGGAGTCAGCATCGGCACATCGGTAGGAAGCCTGATCGGCACAGCCATCGGAGCGGTTCTCGGCGTCGGGGTCGGCGTTGCACTTGCAGGCGCGTCGTGCGTGGTACTGAGCCTCGGATGTGTTGTCGCGGTGCTGCCCATCGTCGCCCTCGTCGGCGGCGTCGGCGGGTTGGCGGGTCTGGTCCTCGGCGGCGGTCCGACTGCCGCGATTGCGCTGTATCAATACATCACCACACTGAACGCCCCACCCGGAACCAGCAAGTACGCACCGGACCTGCGCGGTCACGCCGATGCACCGTCCGCCACACCGGAAGCGGCACGATGACCGGGCGAGAAGGTGGGACCCCGGTGTCGCAGCGGGTGTATCTGCTTGCCGCTCTCACGGCGATCGTCGCTGCCGGAATCACCGCGCAGCCCGCCTGCGCCGATGTACCCACGCCGGTGCCGTACCGCATACACGTCGTGGGCGACAGCGTGGTCACCACAGTCGACAACGCCCGCTTCGCCTTGTCAGAAGACCGTCAGCTGGTCGTATTGCATGATTCCACCGACCAAGCTGTGGAATTCCTGCCGGTGGCCTATTCGATCGGTGGCATGGTTCGCCCTCTCGCGGAGTCGATTTCCGACGACGGGAGCACCCTGACGCTGAGACCGGATATGAATCGTCTCGAGTCTGCACCCCGAACGGTCGCATCACCGTTGGAGGAACAGCGCGCCCTCACCGAATTGGCCAGCTCGCTCACCCGCGGCCCCCTGCTCGGAACAGCGGTGGGGACCGTGGTCGGTGCTCTGGTCGGAGCGGCGATCGGAGCCGCATCGTGCCTCGTCGTCGGCCCCGCATGCATCGCCACCGTCCCCGCGGCAGCGCTGGCTTTCGCCGCCGCGGGCGGGCTGGCCGGCACGCTGGTCGGAGGCGGCGTCGCACTGACCGACGGGCTGTGGAAGTACCTCTCGACTGTGCAGTCACCCCCCGGCCAGAGTCCCTACGCCGACCGTGACGGCGTGACCACACCGGACGGTGTCGTCATCCCCGACGCCAACCTGCAGCTGCCGAGCGGATCATCGAGCGGCATCCGCAGTGGGTCGTCCTCCGGTTCGGCACACCACTGACGGCAGATGAACGACCGAAAGCCCCGGCGTACCGGCATGCTCCGGCCCACCGACTGTCGCCGGGGCCCATTCGGCGCCCGCGCGGACAACCTCGAAATGTTGGAGTGATGAACGAGTTCTCGAGCACGGTGACGGCGGCCGTGGTGATGTTCGCGAGCACCAATCTCGATGACGCGGTCATGCTTGCCATGCTCAACGTCGCGTCCCGGTCCACCGGGGCGCCGAAGCAATGGGAGATCTGGGCCGGTCAATTTCTCGGCACCGGACTGATGGTGGTTGCGTCCGGGCTGGCGGCAACCGGGCTGCGCTTCGTGCCGCTGCGATGGGTGGGCCTACTCGGGCTGGCACCGTTGGTGCTGGGGATCCGGACGCTGGCCAAGGCCATCCGCGCGCACCGCGGCTTTGATCGGGAGCCGGCCGAAATGGCAACCGGGCTATGGTCGGTGGCCGGACTCATCCTCGCCAACGGTGGCGACAACATCTCGATATACACCGCGCCGTTCCGCACCATGGGAGTCGCCGACACCGTGCTGACGATTACGGTGTTCGCGATCGGCACTGCGGCGTGGTGCCTGGCCAGCTCATTGCTCGTCTCCCATCAGGGATTGGTGCGCGCACTGCAGCGGTTCAGCCGGTGGACCATGCCCGCGGTGTTCATCGGACTCGGCCTCTACATCTTGCATCGGTCAGATCTTCTCGATGCCGTCACGTGAACACCAACGGCCTGCCCATCGACGCGTTCCGCTGCTCCACCCAGCCGCTGCTGCGCGCGGACTGACCTGTCCCGCACCGGCTTTCGCCGGGGCAGGACGGAATCAGGCGGCCGAGGTCACGCGGTAGACGTCGTAGACGCCTTCCACATTGCGGACCACATTGAGCAGGTGGCCGAGGTGCTTGGGGTCGCCCATCTCGAAGGTGAACTTGGAGATGGCGACCCGGTCACCGGAGGTGGTGACTGCGGCCGAGAGGATGTTGACCTTCTCGTCGGCCAGCACCTTGGTCACGTCCGACAGCAGGCGGGTACGGTCCAGGGCCTCGATCTGGATGGCCACCAGGAACACCGACGACGGCGACGGCGCCCACTTGACCTCGATGATCCGTTCCGGTTCCGCGCGCAGCGAATCGGCGTTGGTGCAGTCGGTGCGATGCACGCTGACCGCGCCGCCGCGGGTCACGAAGCCCATGATCTCGTCGCCGGGCACCGGGGTGCAGCACTTGGCCAACTTGGAGACCGTCCCCGGCGCGCCCGGAATCTCCACGCCCGCATCGCCTGTGGTGCGCTGACGCGCCGGCACAGTGGACGGGGTGGACCGCTCGGCCAGTTCGTTCTCGACATCGCTGACGCCGCCGAGCTGGGCCATGAGCCGCTGGACCACGTGGTGCGCGGACACCTGGTTCTCGCCGACGGCCGCGTACAGCGCCGAGATGTCGGTGTAGTGCAGCTCGTGGGCGAGCGCGCTCATGGCGTCGACGCTCATCAGGCGCTGCAGCGGCAGGCCCGAACGCCGGACCTCCTTGCTGATGGCGTCCTTGCCCGCCTCGAGGGCCTCCTCGCGGCGTTCCTTGGCGAACCACTGCCGAATCTTGGCCTTGGCGCGCGGGGACACCACGAAGTTCTGCCAGTCCCGGGAGGGTCCGGCGTTCTGGGCCTTGGAGGTGAAGATCTCGACGACCTCACCGTTCTCCAGCTGCCGTTCCAGTGCGACCAGCCGCCCGTTGACGCGCGCGCCGATGCAGCGGTGCCCGACCTCGGTGTGCACGGCGTAGGCGAAGTCCACCGGGGTGGACTTCTGCGGCAGGGTGATCACGTCGCCCTTGGGCGTGAACACGAAGATCTCGGGCGATTTGAGGTCGAAGCGCAGCGACTCCAGGAACTCGGCCGGGTCGGCCGCCTCCCGCTGCCAGTCGAGCAGCTGACGCATCCACGCCATGTCGTCGACTTCGGTGGAGTCGTTGGAGTGCTTGCCCTTGGTCTCCTTGTACCGCCAGTGCGCGGCAATGCCGAACTCGGCGGTCCGGTGCATGTCCTGGGTGCGGATCTGCACCTCCAGGGGCTTGCCGTCCGGGCCGACCACGGTGGTGTGCAGCGACTGGTAGACGCCGTAGCGCGGCTGGGCGATGTAGTCCTTGAACCGCCCGGCCATGGGCTGCCACAGCGAGTGCACGACACCGACCGCGGCGTAGCAGTCGCGCACCTCGTCGCAGAGGATGCGGATGCCGACCAGGTCGTGGATGTCGTCGAAGTCCTTACCCTTGACGATCATCTTCTGATAAATCGACCAGTAGTGCTTCGGTCGGCCCTCGACTACGGCATTGATCCGGCTCGACGCCAGCGTGTTCACGATCTCGGCGCGCACCTTGGCCAGATAAGTGTCACGTGATGGCGCACGGTCGGCGACCAGCCGCACGATCTCGTCGTACTTCTTGGGGTGCAGGATCGCGAAGGCGAGGTCCTCCAGCTCCCACTTGACGGTGGCCATACCGAGGCGGTGCGCCAGCGGCGCTATCACCTCGAGGGTCTCGCGGGCCTTCTTGGCCTGCTTCTCCGGCGGCAGGAAACGCATGGTGCGCATGTTGTGCAGCCGGTCGGCGACCTTGATCACCAGCACGCGGGGGTCGCGGGCCATGGCGATGATCATCTTGCGGATGGTCTCGGCCTCGGCGGCCGCGCCCAGGTTGACCTTGTCCAGCTTGGTGACGCCGTCGACCAGATGGGCGACCTCGGTGCCGAACTCGGCGGTCAGCTCGTCGAGCGAGTACCCGGTGTCCTCGACGGTGTCGTGCAGCAGCGCGGCCACCAGCGTGGTGGTGTCCATGCCCAGCTCGGCCAGGATGTTGGCCACGGCCAGCGGGTGCGTGATGTACGGGTCGCCGGACTTGCGGAACTGGTGGGCGTGCTTCTCGTCGGCGACGTCGAAAGCCCGTTGCAGCAGAGCGAGATTCGCCTTCGGGTACAGCTCCCGGTGCACAGTGGCGAGGGGCTCGAGCACCGGCTTGACGGCGGCGATGCCGCGCTGCCCGGTCATGCGGCGGGCCAGGCGCGCGCGGACGCGACGTGATGCGGAGGTGGGAACGGCGGTGGTGCTGCGAGCGGCGGACTGCCCGTTGGCCGATGGGGTGGCGGACTCACCCTCGGGCGATTGCCCCGAGTTCGCCTGCTCCAGATGCTGTGTCATGCCACCTCCGCTCGCGGCCTCGATCGGAAAACCATATCGGACCGTTCAACCACCCAGATCATCCACTTTAGTCCTGGAATCGGATCCCGACCGGACAGCGATCACCGCCGGTCCGAACAGCTCCGGAGCGATGAACGATACCCGGTCGGGGCCCGGTTTCGCGCCCGCATGGGACCCGGATTGTTCCGGTGTCGGCCGGGCCTCCCTGCTCATTGTTCGCCCGCGCTCTCGACCAGGCCATCCGGGGTCAGTTCCAGCCGCCTGGTCACCCCGATCTCGGTGAGGAACCGCGGGTCGTGACTGACCACGAGCAGCGCGCCCTGGAAGCTCGCCAGCGCCTCGGTGAGATGGGCGAGGCTGGGCAGGTCCAGGTTGTTGGTCGGCTCGTCGAGCAGCAGCAGTTTGGGCGCGGGTTCGGCCAGCAGCAGCATGGCCAGGGCCGCGCGCAACCGCTCACCGCCGGAGAGCGCGCCGGCCGCGACATCGGCGTCGGTGCCGCGGAACAGGAACCGGGCCAGCTGGGCCCGGATCTGTTCGGCCGAGGCGTGCGGCGCGGTGGCCGCCACGTTCTCGAACACCGACCGGGATTCGTCGAAGACATCCAGGCGCTGCGGCAGCATGCGCCAGGGCACCCTGGGCGACTCCTCCCGGATGCGGTGCAGCAGCGTGGTTTTACCGATGCCGTTGCGGCCGGTGAGCGCGATGCGTTCGGGGCCACTGACTTTCAGCGTCACCGTCGGCCCGCACGGGAGCCGCACCTCGGTCAGCTCGAGCACGTCCTGGCCCGGGTAGAGCCGGGTGTCCGGCAGGTCGACGCGGATCTCGCGGTCGTCGCGCAGCCGGTCCTGCATGTCGGTCAGATGATCCTTGGCCTCCTCGACCTTGCCGATGTGGTTGTTGCGCAGCTTGCCCGCCGCGACCTGGGCCTGGCGTTTGCGCTCCCCCATGACGATCTTGGGTTCGCGCTTCTGGTCCCACATCTTCTGCCCGTAGCGTTGCCGCCGGTCGAGTTTGATGCGGGCCTCGTCGAGTTCGCGCGCCTGCTTGCGGACATCGCTGCGGGCCTCCCGGATCGCCGCGCGGGCGGCGTCCTGCTCGAGCTCGATGATCCGCTCGTACTCGCTGAAATTGCCGCCGAAGAGCCGGATCTCGCCCTGCCGCAGCTCGGCGACGGCGTCCACGCGGTCGAGCAGTTCGCGGTCGTGGCTGACGGTGAGCACGGTGCCGGGGAACTGGCCGACGACCTCGTAGAGGCGTTGCCGCGCCACCTGATCGAGGTTGTTGGTCGGTTCGTCCAGCAGCAGGACGTCGGGTTCGCGCAGCAGCTCGGCGACCAGGCCCAGCAGCACGGTCTCGCCGCCGGAGAGGGTGTCGAGCCGCCGATCCAGCTGCGCGACATCCCCTGCGACGTAATGCAATCCGAGCCGTCCGAGCAGTGCCACGGCGCGTTCCTCGATATCCCAGGCGGTGCCCACGGTTTCGAAGTCGGCGTCGGTGCCGGATCCGGATTCGATGCGGTGCAGGGCTTTACGGATCCCGGCCAGCCCGAGCACCGCGTCGACCCGCTGCCCCGCGGCCAATCCGAGGTCCTGACGCAGGTACCCGAACCGCCCCGGAATGCTCACCGAACCGCGCGCGGGGCGCAGTTCGCCGGTGATCAGGCGGAAGAGGGTGGATTTCCCCGCGCCATTGCTGCCGACCAGGCCGAGGTGGCCGGGTCCGAGCTGGGCGTCGAGGCCGTCGAACACTCCGGTGCCGTCCGGCCACGCGAAGGTGAGATCGGAAATGGAAATAACGGGCATTGACATGCGGACCTCCCCGAGAGTGAGCGAATGCGGCGCGCGATTGCGGGCCACTCGGCGATCACCTCAGAAGAGCAACGGCATGTCTCCGATCGGACGGGAAAAGAACTCGGCTACGGTAACCGAGATCAACGAGCCCGTGCAAGAACGTATTTCGTGAGCCGAGTCTCACCGCCGGTCAGCGCGCGGCTCGCGCGGTGCACCGCAGGTAGCCGAGCGCGATCACGGCCAGCAGGGCGGCCAGGCCGTACATGACCGTCGCGCCGTGCCCCAGGGTGATGCCGCCGAGCGCGGTCCCCGCGCCGATGCCGATGTAGATGCAGGAGGCGTTCAACGCCACCACCAGCCCGGACTCCTGCGGCGCGGCCGCGATGAGCCGGTGCTGCTGCGCCGGCGTCTGGCACCAGCTGGCCGCGCCCCAGCCCAGGGCCAGCAGCCCGGCCAGGGCGGGAACATGGGTGTCCGTCGCCGCCAGCACACCCATGCTCGCCAGGGTCGCCGCCATCACCGCGTATCCGGCGGTCAGCACCCGGGTGGCGCCGAAGCGGTCGGTGGCGTAGCCGGACGACAGGTTGCCCGCCACCGCGCCCACGCCGTACAGCATCAGCATCCACGCGGTCGTGGCGGCCCCGATTCCCAAGGCCCCCAACGCCGGAACGGCATACGCGTACACGACATACGCCGCCCCCATGCCCAGCACCGTCAGCGGCAGCACGGCCGCCACCGACCGATTGCGCAGCACCGCCAGCCGTTTCGCCAGCGGGACCGCGGGATTGCCGGGCAGCGCCGGCACCCACGCCGCGACACCGGCCGCCGCCAGCAGGCACCCGATCGCGACCCCGGTCAGCGCCGACCGCCAGCCCAGCCAGTGCCCCAGCAGATCACCCAGCGGCACCCCCAGCGCGGTCGCGATGGTCAGCCCGCCGACGACCACCGCCAGCGCCCGCCCGCGCGCCTGCGGCGGCACCAGCGCCGCGGCCACCGCGCCCGCGTTGGGCGTGAAGGCCGCCGCGCCCAGCGCGGCCACGATCCGGGTGGCCAGCAGGATCGCGAATGTCGGCGCGAGCGCCGATCCCAGATTCGCCAGCGCGAGCACCAGCAGCGCCGACACCAGCAGCGCCCGGCGCGGCAGCCGCGCGGTCATCGTGGCCAGCACCGGCGACCCCAGCGCGTAGGCCGCCGCGAACACCGTCACCGCCGCGCCCGCGGTCGCCGTGGACACCCGCAGCGATCCGGCCAGGTCCGGCAGGAACCCGGCCAGAATGAACGAGTCGGTGCCGACGGCGAAGGTGCCCAGCGCCAGGATCAGGGTGCGCCGCAACCCGTTCGGCGCGGCGGCGGCCTCGGCCGTCGACGGCCGGGCAGTAACCGGGATATTAGTCATCCCGAATCTCCTTCCGAAAAAACCCGGCGCGGGGCCGGGTCGGTTTCTCGCGAGCGGCGCGACCGCTCAGGCGGTCACATGTTCATAGAAGCTGCGCGTGTGGGCCGAGGCATTGGCCGGGGCGGCGGCCATCAGGTCGGCCACGGTCTGCGCGGCCAGCTCGCGCCGCCAGGCCAGCTCGGCGCGCCCCATGGCCCGGGCGATGCCGCACGGTTTGGCGAATTCCGTACTCGCCCGGGTGGCTCCGGCCCCGCGGCGGCGAATCTCGGTGCAGCGGAAGGCTTCCGTGCGTCCCTCGACCGCCGAGACCACGTCCATGAGCGTGATGCGCTCGGGTGTGCGCGCCAGCCGATAGCCCCCGCGCGCGCCGGGCGTGGAGTCGAGGATTCCCTCGCGCACCAGCGGTTGCAACCGCTTCTTCAGGTATTCGGGCGGCAGCTCGAAGATCTCGGCCAGGCGGGCGGTGGCGATCGGCGCGTGATCGTCGAGCCAGGCCAGCACCGTGCAGCAGTGCAGTCCCCATTCGACGCCTTCACCCATCATCATGAATAGGGATAATACATGTCCCGGATACCCGGGCCAACCCCGATTCAGCGGCTGATGCGGCGGGCCTTCATGCCGTTCGAGAGCGGCACCTCGGTGACCTTGCCGCCGGATTCGGCGTGCAGCATGCGGCCGCTGCCGGTGTAGACGCCGACATCCGAGGGCCCGCGCGGGCCGAAGGACCCGAACACCAGATCACCGGGTTTGGCATTGAGCAGCTGGACCTCCACGCCCTGTTCCCACTGCTGTTCGGCCGTGCGCGGCAGGCTGATGGTGCTGCCGCTGGCGGCGAATACCGCGGCCGCGGTGAAGCCCGCCTGGTCGAATCCGCCGTCGCTGGGCCCGCCCGGGCCGCCGCCGCCGAAAACGTAAGGGGTGCCGGCCCATTGCTGTCCCGCCGCCACGATCTGCGCTCCCAGATCGGCGTTCGGGTCGGCCTGGAACCGCCCCTCGCTGCCGAGGCTGCGGAATCCGGGCTCGGCGGCCAGGATCCGCGCCACGTACGGCCGGGTCTCGGTGTAGTGCCGGGAGATCTGGTTGGGCATGCCGCCGGAGGCGAGCACCGCGCCCTCGCCGGCGTTGTAGGCGGCGATGGTGAGCGCGGTCAGGTCGCCGGAGACCTTGCCCTCCGACATCCAGCCCTCGATGGTCTTGGCGATGGCGCACATGTAGCGCCCCTGCCCGATGATGGCGTCGGCCGGATCCAGCACGCTGGCATAGCCTTTGCCGTCGGCGTCGATGACGTACGGCTGTCCGTCGGGTGCGAGGGCCTTGGCGGTGCCGGGCATGAACTGGGCGATGCCCTGCGCGCCGTCCGGGGACACCGCGTCGGTGCGGAACCCGGATTCGGCCTGACCCTGGGCGGCCAGCAGCGAGGCGCCGATCTCCGGGCACAGCGAACCCGCGCGGCGGTACCAGATCTCCAGTTCGGGCGGCACCTTCCCGGAGGCGAGATTGCCGCCCGGCGTGCCGAATCCGTTCTCGCAGTAGGGCGTACTGGGTGTGGGGATGCTGCCGCCGGCCAGCCACGGCATGGGGTCGACCTGGTGCCCGCCGGTCAGCCGCCCGCCCGGCACCAGCTCGAAATGCAGGTGCGGGCCGGAGGATTCGCCATTGCTGCCGACGTCGGCGATGTGCTGGCCCATCTGCACGACGTCGCCGGTGTGCACGAAGATGCCGTTCTGGTACATGTGCCCGTACACGGTGGAGTACCGGCGGCCGCTGCCGTCGAGGGAGTCGATGACCACCCAGTCGCCGAAGCCGGATGCCGCGCCCGCGGCCACCACCAGCCCGTCGGCGGCGGCGTAGATCGGCGTGCCCGCGGGGGCCGCCAGGTCGACGCCCATATGGGTGCCGCCGCGCGCACCGAACACGTCGCTGACGGTGAATGTGCCTGCGGCGAGCGGATATTGGTGCCGTCCGGCCCCGGTGAGGCTGCCCGCCTCGTTCACCGTGCCGGGCGCCGCCGCCATGGAGGCATTGGCCGGCGCGAGCTCGGTGGCGGTGGGAGCGGCGTCCTTGATGGTGACCTGGACCCGGTCCAGATGATTGCGGGCGACGTCGCCGCGGTCGCCGAGCGGGCTCCACTCGGTGCCGGCGGCCGCGCCCGGAGTCCAGCTGCGCTGCTTCCAGATCAGGTAGTCGACCCGGAAGGCGGCGGCGTTCTGCTGCAGGAACGAGACGATGGCGTCGCCCTTGCCCGAGTCCGACCCGACGATGAATTCCACCGAGCGCCCGGCCTTCAGGTCCGGAACGGAGTCGTCGTTCACGGTGCCGCGCATGTCCATCATGCCGAAGTGGGCCACCGTGCAGCGCAGCACGCGCAGCGCGCCCTCCTGCAGACCGGCCTCGACGGGCGAGCCGGTGGTGGGGCAGTTGGGTTCGGTGCGGGCCGAGGTGACGGCCGGAACGCTGGGTGTGCCCGGGCCGCAACTGGTCTCGCTGGCAGGCAGGATGATGATGAGGACGAGGGTCAGCAGACCCAGTACCAGGGCGACCGCCCCACCTACGAGGACTTTGGGCTTCACGCCCGAACGCTCCCGGCCGCCGCGGTGATCACTCGGACATCATGCCATGGCGGACACGCGGTTTCACGGAGCTGCGTGTCTGTTTCACCGGGATCTGCGCGTCTGTTTCAACAGGCATACAGCGGGCATCCCCCTGATATGCCGTACGTCGCCCGCAATGAAGTCCACGCCGCTCGCATCATCAGCGGCGTCGGCACGTTGTTCGCCCTCGTCGAGGGCGTCTACATCCTGATGCTGATCCTCAACGCGGATCAGTCCAACAAGTTCTTCGTCTTCATCAAGGGGCTCGCCGAACCTCTCGCATTGTTCTTCCCGGGCCTGTTCCACACCGGCAGCCCGAACATCGACACCGTCCTGAATTACGGCCTGGCCGCGGTCTTCTGGCTGGTGGTCACCGGTTTCGTCGCCCGGGTCATTGCCCGCTAGAGGCCAGCGGCCGACAGATCGAACGCGGTGAGAGCCGCGGCGAACAGGGGTGTGTGCTCGGAGCGGCCGGGATCGTATCCGGTGAGGGCGGCGATGCGGTTCAGGCGGTAGTTCAGGGTGTTCCGGTGCACGACCAGCGACTCGGCGGCCGCGACGCGATTGTGGTCGCAGGCCAGATACGCACGCAGGGCCGCCATCAGGTGCTGATGCCCGGCCAGCGGCGCGAGCAGGCCGAGCAGCCAGGCGCGGGCGGGGCCGGGCCGGGCGAACTGGTACTGCAGGGCGAGGTCGGCCATCCGGTACACACCGGTCGGCCGTCCCAGTCCTAGGGCGAGCCGGGCGATCTCCCCGGCCTCCTCGGCACGCCCGGGAATCTCGGAAACGGTTGCGGCGGTGGCTGTCCCGGCTATCACCCGGCCACCCGCGGCGGCGGCGATCCGGGCGACCGCGGCATCGACCCGGGCGGCCGGTTCGCTCACCGGCACCAGCACCCAGCCCCCGGCCCGATCCAGCACGGTCAGCGCCAGCGGTGACAGCGCGTCGACCTCCCCGTGGATCACCCGCATGGCGGGCCGCGCGCCGTCCCCTGCGGCGGGCCGCACATCGCCCACCGCGGCGGGCCGCACATCGCCCACCGCGGCGGGCCGCACATCGCCCACCGGGGCGGCCGTGCCGACGGTGCGCAGCGCCAGCACGTGGTAGCCGCCGAGCGCGATCCCGAATCGATCGGCCGGCAGTTCGGCCGGTTTGCCCTGCAACAATGCCTGCGCCAGAGCACGTTTGGCTTCCCGCTGCTCCCAGTGCAGGTCCTGCCGCTCACGCAGATAGGACCCGGCCACGCCCGGAATGACGACGCCCAGATACCGCAGCAACTGCGGCACGGCCCGCAGCAGTTCCTCCCGCTCGTGTTCCGTCCGCGCCTGTGCGGTGAGGAAGTTCCAGGCCGCCAGCGCCCCTTGGTGATACACCGCCAGCACCGCGTCCAGGGGGATGCCTTCGCGCGCCCGCCGCACCGCGACCGCGATCATGTCGTCCAGATCGCCCGCCTGGGGTTCGCGCCCCTCCCCCAGCAGTCGCGTGAACAGCCGCAGATTGTCCTCGGCACGACGGATCACGTCCCGCTCCAGCAGATCCCGTGGCAACTGCTCGTAATCCGGGACGCTGCGCACCACCGCCGCCAGGATCTCCCGCGCGGCCTCGGACAGGTGGGTCGCCAGGAATTCCGTGAACGCGGCCTGATCCTCGGGTGGGTTACTCACCGGTACATTGTCGCCGCGACCGAATCCCTTCGCGGGGCAAATGAATCCAGCAGGGCGAATAGCCGCCACCGCCGGATCGGCCTGTCATTCCACCAATTCCGGCCGATCAACCCGGAGATCCTCCCCACCGCCGTGCAGGCCCTGATCGGTCAGGCCATCGGGGTGGGGAGGTGACCGGTCATAGCTCGACGATGGAGGTCAGCGGGTAATCGCCCTGGCGTTCACGGCCTTTGAGGAAGCCGAGCTCGAGCACCACCGCCGCCGCGACCACCTCGGCCCCGGCGGCGGCGAACAGCTCGGCCGCCGCGGCGAGGGTGCCGCCGGTGGCGAGCACGTCGTCGAGCAGCAGGACCTTACGGCCCTTCAGATCGATGCCGTCGGCCGGGATCTCCAGTGCCGCCGAACCGTATTCGAGGGTGTACTCACGCGAGATGACCGGCGGCGGCAGCTTGCCCGCCTTGCGGACCGCGATCACGCCGGTGCCCAGCGTGGCGGCCACGCCCGCGCCCAGCAGGAAGCCGCGCGCGTCGACACCCGCCACCAGGTCGGCGTCGGGGGCGCAGGCCGCCAAGCAGTCCAGCACCGCGCGGAAGCCCTCGGAGTCGGCGAACACCGGGGACAGATCCGCGAAACGCACTCCCGGCGTCGGGAAGTCGTCACGCCAGCGGGTCAAACGCTGCACCGCGGCCGCCGCGCGGGCGGCCCGTTCCCCCGCCACCTCGGCCGTCTCCAGCATCTCGTGCTTGCTCATCCGCACCCACTCCTCATTCACCACGCCACCACGGCTCTCACCGTTTCAGCACCCAGCGATCCATGTTCCAGCCCGCTCCCGCCTCGGTGGGACTGGCGATGCCGTTCTCCATACCGTCACCGAACCCGATGGTGCGGGGGGCGGCGAACAGCGGAACCGACGGCATCTCGCTCCAGAGCAGGTTCTCCTGCTCGGTCAGCAGGTTCAGCATGGTGCCCGAGTTGTCCTCGGCCGCAAGCTGATCCGCGATGGCATCGTAGCGGCCGTTGCCGAACCGGCCGAAATTCAGCCCCGCGCCGGTGCGCAGCGACGCGATAGCACCGGCGCCGGCCAAGGAACCCGACGGGCCCGGCATGCCGGCGGTGCCGCCCAGGATGGCGTCCACCTTGCCGTCGGTGAGCTGCGACGCGGTGAAATCCGGTGCGCCCGCGTCGACCACGGTGATGCCCGCGGCCTTGCAGGCGTCGGCGATGGCGGTCACCGTGGCCGCGCGCCGCTCGTCCGGCTTGACGTAGCCGATGCGGACGGTCTGGTTCTGGACACCCGAGGTCGCCGCGGCCTGGGTGGCGGTGGCGTCACCGCCCTTGTACTTGTCACCCGCACCCGAGATCGCCGAGTAGTACACCGAATCCTGTTGCACCGTCCGGGAATTCAGCAGGCTCGCACCCAGCCCGAGCTTGACGTCGTAACCCGGGTGCCCGAACTTGTCGAACAGCGCCTGCCGCGGCACGCACAGCGCGAACGCCCGGCGCGCATCCGCCGATCCGAACACCCCGCCGGTGCTCAGCACCAGCTGCTCGACCCCGCGGCTCGGCAGATTCTGCTTGTGGAACCCGCCCAGGCCCACGTCGCCCAGCGACCCGGCGCCCACATCGAGCACGCCGATCGACTTGTCCGACACCTTCGACTTCAGGTCGGAGTGCCGGTCCCACACCACGATCCGCGGCGTCCGGGGCTGATTGCCCCACCACTTCTCGTTCTTGACCAGCACCAGACCGTCCTTGTCACCGAACGAGTCGATCCGGTACGGCCCCGAGGACGGCAGCAGTGTCAGGTCCACCTTGCCCGGGGCGAGCTTCCAGCCGTTGTTCCAGAAGTCGGCGATGCGCTCGAGGGTGGGTTGATCCCCGGTCTGCACCGGCGTCACCACGCTCGGGATTTTCACCTGCGCGGCGATCACGTGCGCGGGCATCAGCTCGGTGGCATTGAACAGCGTCTTCCACGCCGAATAGTGCTTGCCCGGCCGGAACACCACGGTGGCGTCCTTGGATCCGGGCTGGCAGTCCACCCGCTCGATATCGCGGTAGCCGTCGGTGCTCGCGGCGTCGAACAACGGCGCCGGCCCGCCCGGACCGGCCTTGGTGAATCGCCCGCTGCGCGCCGCCCAGGTCAGCACCAGGTCATCGCAGGAGGTCGCCACGCCATCGGAGTAGACGCCCTCCGGGGCGAGGCGGTACTGGATGGTCTGCGCGTCGCCCGGGACCTCCTTGGCGGTGCCGGTGTCGGTGTCGGCCACCGGCTGCCCGTCCGGACCGGTATAGAAGAACCCGGTCAGGACCCGCGAGAACACCGCGGCCGTACCGCTGTTCGCGCCCAGCGTGCTGCCGCCGTTGTAGCTGGCGACGACCGCGTCCACGCCGTACCCGATCGAGGGCACCTGATTCTTGCTGGAGCACCCGGCCAGCGCACCGGCGGCGAGGGCACCCGCCACCAGCGCGACGGCGGTCCGGCGCACAACCCTGTGGTCTTGCTTCACGGTCGCACCCCCTGCGCTCAGTGCCGTCGCTGCTGTCGTTTCCCAGTCGGCCGGGCCCCGGGACGCGGCGCCCCGGCGCTCTGACTGCGCGGCGCGTGGTCGCGTCCGAAACCATTGGCCTCGGCGCCACGGCCCGCGGCGCCGGCCCGCTCGGCGGCCGCCGCGCCCACCCGCGCCTTCGCGCCGCCGGAGCGGCGGTTGAGCACCTTCTTGGTGTGCGCGGCCACCGGACCCCAGGTCTCCTTGAGCGTCACCAGCACCGGCACCGCGAAGAAGATGGACGAGTAACCACCCACGATCATGCCGACCAGCTGCACCAGCGCCAGGTCCTTGAGGGTGCCGACACCCAGCAGCCACACCGCGACCACCAGCATGCCGATGATCGGCAGGATGCCGATGACGGTGGTGTTGATCGAGCGCATCAGCGTCTGGTTGGCCGCCAGGTTCGCCTTCTCCGCGTAGGTGTGCTTGGTCAGGTGCAGGACACCGCGGGTGTTCTCCTCGACCTTGTCGAAGACGACCACGTTGTCGTAGAGCACATAGCCCAGGATGGTGAGCAGACCGATGACCGCCGCCGGTGTCACCTCGAAACCGACCAGCGAGTAGATGCCCGCGGTGACGATCAGGTTGAAGAACAGCGAGCCGATCGCCGCGAACGCCATATCGCGTTCGAAGCGAATCGCGATGTACAGCGTGGTCAATCCGACGAACACCACCAGCGCCAGCAACGCCTTCTTGGTGACCTGGCCACCCCAGGTTCCACTGATCTCGGCGACGCTGATGGCATTGCGGCTGGCCTGGCCGTTGGAGTCCTTCGGATGGAAGGCGTCGAACAGCGCGGTCTGCAGCTTGTCGGCCTGCTCGGCACTCAGTGTGTCGGAACGGATCTGGATGGTCGCCGACGACCCCGAGCCCGCCTTCTGCACGGTGACCGGGTCGTGGCCGAGCGTGGACCGGTAGACGTCCTCCACCTTCGAGGTGGTGACGCTGTCGGAGGCGGGCAGCTGGATCCGGGAGCCACCCGCGAAGTCGATGCCCAGGGTGAAGCCCTTGAACACCATGCTGGCCACCGCGATGGCGATCAGCGCCGCCGCGATGCCGTAGTACATCTTGCGCTTGCCGACGATCTCGAAACCACCGGTACCGGTGTAGAGCCGCTCGAACAGGCTGTGCCGCTTGCCTGTCGGCACGGCCTCGTAGTCGAGCTCGGAGTCGGAATCCACGACGACGGGAGAGGACTTGGCCATGATCACGCCTCCTTCACCAGGACGCCGGCGGTGGCCTTGCGTTCCTGTGCAAGCTCTGCAATAGCGCCCAGGCCGTTCACCGACGGCTTCGCCCAGAATGGCGAGCGCGAGACCAGCATCATCAGCGGCGAGGTCACCAGGTACAGCACGACGACGTCGAGCACGGTGGTGACACCGAGGGTGAAGGCGAAGCCCTTCACCTGGCCCGCGGCCAGTACGTACAGCACGGCGGAGGCGATGAGCGAGACCGTCTTGCCCGACAGGTTGGTGCGCTGCGCGCGCTGCCAGCCGCGCGGGACCGCGGACCGGAAGCTGCGGCCCTCCCGCATCTGGTCCTTGATGCGTTCGAAGAAGACGACGAACGAGTCGGCCGTCATACCGATACCGATGATCAGACCCGCGATACCGGCCAGGTCGAGGGTGAAGCCGATCCAGCGGCCCAGCAACACGATCAGCGCGTACACCGCCACACCCGCCGCGAGCAGCGAGAAACCGGCCAGGAAGCCGAGCATGCGGTAGTAGAGCAGGCAGTACAGCAGCACCGCCACCAGGCCGATGGCACCCGCGATCAGACCGGCGTGCAGCGACGAGATGCCCAGGGTCGCCGAGACCGTCTCGGCCTCGGAGGTGCCGAACGACAGCGGCAGCGAACCGTACTTCAGGGTGTTCGCCAGCTCCTTGGAGGTCTTGGCATTGATGCCCGGACCCGAGATCGCGGTGCTACCGCTGAACTGGCCGCCCTCCTTGATCACCGGCGCGGAGACCACGCGGGAGTCCAGGGTGAAGGCGATCTGCTTGCCCACGTACTTGTTGGTGAGGTTGCCCCACTGGTCGGTGCCGCTGGACTTGAACTGCAGGCTGACCACCCACTGGGCCTGCTGCAGCACGCCGGAGGCGTCCTTGATCTCGGTACCGTCCATCACGGACTTGTCGAGCAGGTAGACGGTGGTGCCGTCGGTGCTGCAGGTCACCAGGGGCAGGTTCGGATCGTCGTTGCCCTGCAACGGATCCGGCTTGGAGCAGTCCAGCGTGGCCATGGCCTGCAGCTGGGCGTTCTGGTCGGTGCTCTGGCGGGCCGCCTTGGCGGCCGCGATCTCCTGCGCGGTCTGCTGCTGGCCGCCCGGCTGCGCGGGCGTCGACGGCGGCGCGGACGGGGTGGTCGGGGCCTGCGCCGGGAACACCCGGTTCTGCGGGGCCTCGCCGGTCGTCGTGGGGGCCGGAGCCTCGGCCGTGGCCGGGGTGGTCTCGGCCGGCGTCGCGCTCGTGCTCGGCGGCTGCTGCGGCTGGGTCTGCTGCGGCTGCTGGGCCTGCTTACCCGCCTGCGCGGGGGCGCTCTGCACCACCGGACGGAAGTACATCTTGGCGGTGGTCGCCAGCGATTTCGCCTGTGCGCCATCGGCACCGGGGACTGTGATCACCAGATTGTCGCCCTCGATGACGACCTCGGAGCCCGCCACGCCCAGACCGTTCACGCGCTGCTCGATAATGTTCTGCGCCTGCTTGAGGCTGTCCTGGCTCGGCTTACCGCCATCCGGGGTGCGAGGCGTCAGGGTGACGCGGGTACCGCCCTGCAGGTCGATGCCGAGCTTCGGGGTGTGGTGCTTGTCCCCGGTGAAGAAGATCAGGCCGAACATCAGAGCCACCAGCGCGGCGTAGATGCCGAGCAGACGCAACGGGTGCGCCGTTCCCTGAGAAGGTGGCACAGTACTTATCTCCTAGGCGGATTCGAAGGTGGAACGAGCGGGCACACACCGCAGCGCCACCGGCCGCCGGGAATCCGGTGCGGCCGATGGCGCGGAGTATGTCAGTCCTTGGTCAGCCGCGGCGCGTCGTCGGCGGCTTCGGGGGCGGCGACGTGATCGTCGGCGACGCCGTTCGAAGACGCGGCTTCGGTGGTCTCGGCGGTGGTGTCCTCGGTGGCGTCGTCGTTGCGCACCTCGCGGATCGATTGCCGCAGCCAGGTGGTGACGACTTCCTCGGCGATCTCCAGATCGACGGTGGTGTCATCGAGCTCGACCACGGTGCCGAAGAGCCCCGACGTGGTGACGACCCGGTCGCCGACCTTCAGGCTGTCCTGCATCTCGGTGACCTTCGACATCTCCCGCTTCTGACGGCGGACACCGAGGAACATCGGGATGAGCAGGGCAACCAGCAGTAGCGGCAGCAGAAGGTCCATCGTCGAAGTCAGCCCCTAGTAAGTGGTCGGTTGGGTGCGTTTCCCACACAGTCTGCCAGTAATCCCTGAGAGAATGCGCGGCGACCTGTTCTAGAGTCCATGCTCGTTCGCGCAGGGCTGATTCATCCTGTTTCCCCCAGCTGCGCGGTCGACCGCCGACTCTGCCGACCGCGCAGTCCCGCTCAGGCCGGCTGCCGCCCGTAGGTGTAGTCGTCGAGCGGGAAGGTGGTCGCCTCGCGGTGGGCGTTCAGGGTGCTTGTCGGGCGCAACAGCGCGGCCTCACCGTGCTGGTTGAAGTAGTAGCTGCGGGCCGTGGCGCACTGGCCGCCGTAGAAGACCGACGAATCCAGTTTCTCGGTGACGCGGTCCAGGAAGTCGGCATTGGCGCGCTCGGTGACCTCGAAGACCCGTTCGCCGCGGCGGAACATCTCCCCGAACAGGCGCGCCATGTGCTTCATCTGCGCCTCGATGGTGGTGAAGTAGGACAGGCCGCTGTAGGAGTAGGGGCTGTTGAGGCTGACGAGGTTGGGGAACTTCGGCACCGTGATGCCCTCGTAGGCCTGGAAGCGGTTGTCGCGCCAGAACTTTCCGAGATTGCGGCCGTCGCGGCCGATGATCTCGATGGCCGGGAAGTTGACGTCCCACAGGTTGAAGCCGGTGGCCAGGATGAGGGTGTCGATCTCGGTCTTGTGGCCGTCGGCGGTGACGATGCCGTCGGGCTCGATGTGGTCGATGGAGTTGGTCTCCAGGCGCACGTGCGGCTCGTTGAAGGTTTTGAAGTAGAGGTTGGAGAAGGTGGGGCGTTTGCAGCCGAAGTCGTAGTCCGGCGTCAGCTTCTTGCGCGTCTCCTGGTCGCGCACCTGGGTTCGCAGATGCGCCTTGGCCAGGATGCCCGCGGCCCTGTTGAGCGGCTTGGCCTCCTTGAAGTGCAGCACGCCGACCACCATGAGCGCCTCCAGCATGGAGGTGTTGACCAGGCGAGCGACCTTCTGCGTCAACGGAACTCGCGCGAACAGATTCTGTACCGCGGGCGGAATCCGGGCGTCGACCTTCGGGACCACCCAGATCGGGGTGCGCTGGAAGACGGTCAGCGCCCGCGCCTGCTTGGCGACCTCCGGGATCAGCTGCACGGCGGTCGCGCCGGTGCCGATGATGGCGGACCTGGTCCCGGTGAGATCGACCTCGTCGTCCCACGCGGTGGTGTGGATGATCGTGCCCGCGAAGGTGTCGATGCCCGGGAACGGCGGGGTGTAGGGCTGCGACAGGAATCCGGTGGCGGCCATCAGGTAGCGCGCGGTCAGCGATTCACCGTTCTCGACGGAGACCACCCAGTACTGCTGTTCCTCGTCCCAGCGCGCACCCCCGACCACGGTGTCGAACCGCATGCGCCGGCGCAGGTCGTACTTGTCGGCGACGTGCTCGGCGTACTTCTTCAGCTCCGAACCCGGGGCGAACAGCCGCGACCAGTACGGGTTGGGCTCGAAGGAGTACGAGTAGGTGACCGAGGCGATGTCCACGGCCAGGCCCGGGTAGCGGTTGACGTGCCAGGTGCCGCCCAGGTCGTTCTCCCGCTCGAGGATGACGAAATTGCTCAGGCCGAGCCGATCCAGCTCGATGCCCGCGCCCATACCGCCGAATCCCGCGCCGACCACGATGGCGTCGTACTGAGGTGCCACGCCGAACCTCCTGCAAGAACTGTGTTCGAACAAAACTGTGTTCAAAGAAATGATGCACATGTCACGGAATGACATCTCATTCCGTTTGTGATCACCGTATCATCGGGCTCGTGACGAAGCCATCCTCGAGAATCGAACGGCGTAAGGCCGAACTCCGGCAGGAGATCATCGACACCGCGTTCGCGTGTTTCGCCGAGCGGGGCTACCACGCCACCGGCATCGCCGACATCGCGGGCGAGCTGGGCATCGGGCATGGGACGTTCTACCGGTACTTCGAGAACAAGCGCGACATCATCGACCACGTCATCGACGATCTGTCCGCGCGGATCATCGAGTCGCTGGGGACCGACAATGCCCCCGACGCCGCCGACAGCCTCGAGGAGTACCGCGCGCAGGTGGATCGCATCGGCGACGCGCTGAACCACATCTTCCTCGAGGACCGGCGGGTGGCGCAGCTGCTGCTGTTCCAGGCCACCGGCATCGACACCGAATTGACCGCGCGGCTCTACGGTTTGCTCGACACCGCGGACATGCTGACCGCCGGGTACCTCGAGCACGGGGTCGAACGCGGTTATCTGCGTGCGGATCTCGACACCGTGAACACCGCGCGGGCGGTGACCGGCATGCTGCTGGCCGCCATTCTGCACGGCATCCGGACGCCCGAGGTGCAGGCGGTCGACGATCTCAGCCACGCCATCCGGCATCTGCTCATCGACGGCGTCCGCAAGCACTGACCCCACCGTGCACAAACGGACCGTTTGTCCGGTGCGGCCGGATTCGGCTGGGGGCGGAGGTAATTCGGACATGCAGCCATTGGCACAATGACCCGAGTGACCCCAGACGACGTCCGCCGCACCCGGTTCGGCCACGCGCCGTCCGGTCCCCACGGCTACCACCCCGCCCAGGTGGACGCCTTCTGCGCACGCATCGCCGACACCATGCTCGGCCGCGACCATCTGAGCATCGCCGAGATCCGGCACATCGAATTCGACGGTCCCCCACCCGGACATCGCGGCTACGACATCGACGAGGTGGACGACTTCCTCGACCACGTCTGCACGGAACTGGAATACCTACGCCGCGGCCGCGGACGCCTCCCCGCCGGCCGCACGCCCGACACCCTCACCCACGACGACGTCCTGCGCATCCAATTCTCCGCTCCCCCTTTTGGTTTCCCCGGCTATCTGGCCGAGGAAGTGGGCGCGTTCCTCGACCGCCTGGCGGCGACGCTCGCCCACCACGGCCCCAACGGCCTCACCCCGAACGATATCCGGGACATCACTTTCCACCTCGCCACCGACGGCGCGCCCGCCTATCACCGCGAGGAGGTCGACGCCTTTCTCGACCTGGTGATACACCAGCTCGAGAAGCCCGAAGCATCCCGGCACTGACACCCGAAGTCGGAGCAGAATCTCCATCGGACGTCTCGCGTGTAGGGACCTTGGGCCCTGCTTCCGGAGGAGCCGACGCAACAGACTGATCGTCATGCGTAGACGATTCGAGTTGGCCTTCAACATGTCCTACCTGGCGATCATCTGGGGGCTGGTGATCGCCATGCGGCGCAATCGCGACCGGGTTCCGCGGGAGCAGCGGGAAACCGCGGCGCGATTCGAGGAGGCGTTCACCCTGCTGGCGACCGGCGACACCGCACACCTGGCGTTGCGCGCGGTGTCCATGGCACGCGGCGAGGACCGCGGGTATCTGAGCCTGCGGGGACGGCGGGCGAGTCTGATCGGGCTGGGAGAGATGGCCACCTCGATCACGATCACCCTGTTCTATGTGCTGTCACTGGATGCCTGGCGGCTGCGGTTCCGGCGCTCCTGGGACGGTTTCACCAAATCGCTGCTGGGGCTGTCGTTCGTGCGATTGATCCTGCTGGCAACGCCGTTCAACAACTGGGACCGGGACGAGACGCCCGCCGGGTACGGCGTGGACCGCAATCTCCCGCTGCTGGCCGTGGGCGCCGGCGAGATGTACCTCATGCGCCGCGAAGCCACCCGCACCGGCGATCGCACCTTCCGCTTCCTCTCCGACGCCATGGCCGCGTCCTTCGCCTGCTACCTGCCCGTCATCCTGTGGGCTCGCCGCATCCCCCAGCTGGGTCTGCTCATGATTCCCAAGACCCTCGCCTACCTCGCCATGGCATTTCGCGTCTACGCCGACTTCTTCCGGGGCACACCGGAATCGGCCGCCCCGGAACCGGCGGCACCCGCAACCGACGCCACCGTCATCCCGGCACCGTCGCACCCAGCCGCGTCGCCGAGCTGACCGGTGCCACCGGCGGCCTGCGGTGCGCCCAGGGAGCGACGCGCTCGATGGCCGCGGCCAGCCGGATCACGGTGGCGTCGTCGAGGTGGCGGCCGATGATCTGGAGTCCGATGGGGAGGCCGGTGTCGGTCCAGCCCGCCGGAAGGCTGGCGGCAGGCTGGCCGGTGAGATTGGCGGGATAGTTGAATCCGATCCAGGCAGAATCGGAAACCGCTGTGCCGTCGATGATTTCGGGACCGGTCAGCTCCACCGGAAAGGCCGGGACGGCCGTGGTCGGAGTGATGAGGACATCGAGGTGGCGCATGAGCCGGGCCATGGTGTTCACCAGCGCCTTGCGCGCGATGTTCGCGTCGGTGAAGTGCTGTGCGGTCCACGGTTGCCGGATCCAGTCGATCACGTACGGCGACATCCGCTCGCCGTACGCGTCGATCATGGCTCGCATGCCGGTCAGATCGGTCTCGGCGATGATCAGCGCGGAGAAGGCGGCGGCGGGGTCCGCCCACCCGGGCGTCACGTCCTCGACGCGGCATCCGAGGCGGCCGCCCACGACCTCCAGCACCGCTCGTTCGACCACCGCCCGAACCTGAGGATCCACCGCCAGGTACCCGAGATCGGCACTGAATCCGACCCGCAGCCCGGCCACCGACTCCGGATGCTCGGCACCGGCCCGGGCCGCGCCGATCCAGTCCACGTCCTGACACGGAATGGAGTGCCGATCGCGCGGATCGGGGCCGGCGAGCACCGACAGCAGCAGTGCCGCGTCACCGACGGTCCGGGTGATCGGGCCGATGTGTTCGACACTCTCCCAGCCGGATACGCCGGGCAGCCGCTCGTCGCGGCAGCCCGGATACACCGGCACCCGACCCATCGACGGCTTGACTCCGACCAGCCCGCACAACGCCGCGGGCGCGCGGACCGAGCATCCGCCGTCACTGCCCAGGGCCGCGGGCCCCAGCCCGGCCGCGACCGCCGCCGCCGACCCCGCACTGGATCCGCCGGGGCTCCTCGTGAGGTCCCACGGATTGCGGGTGGCCGGGAACAGGCGATTGAGCCCGGTTGCGCTGTAACCGAATTCGGAAGTATTGGTCTTGCCCAGGCAGATCGCGCCCGCCGCGAGAGCGCGTTCGACCACGATGTCGTCCTCGTCCGGGATGTGATCGCGATAAACCCACGACCCGGCGGTCGTGCGAATTCCCTTGGTGGACAGCAGGTCCTTGATCCCGAGCGGCACTCCCGCGAGCGGCCCCGGATCGAGGCCGCGCGCCAGTCCATCGGCCACCCGCCGCGCCTGTCGCCGCGCCAGGTCCGGCGTGGGGGTGCAGAAGGCATGCAGCAGTGGGTCGAATTCTGCTATCCGGTCGAGTACCGCGTCGACGATCTCGACCGGCGACAGCTCCCGTGACCGGACCCGGGCGGCGAGTTCGGTGGCGGGGAGGAAGCAGAGTTCCTCTCGCTCAGCGGAATTCACTGTGAGACCTCATCCGCTCACGGCGGCGACGGCGGGTTCGCGTGCGGCCGTCGGCAGTACCGCCGTGATTCCGGCCTGCACCGCCACCGCGGTGACGAACCCGATGACCGCGTCCACCGAGCCCGCCAGCTGATAGTGCGCGATCCCGGCGGCCACCGCCCCGATCCCCCACGCCGCGAACGCGACCGGCCGGACCGGCGCACCCGCCGCGGCCCGGCGCCGGGCCAGCAGGTGATCGACGATGAGGACCGCGCCGATCGGCGGCACCACCACGCCCAGCAGGACCAGCCAGTTGACGATGTGCGCCCAGATTCCGGTCAGCGCCACCACGGTGCCGATCAGGCCCAGCGTCACCGCCAGCGGCCGCATGCGCAGCGGGGTGATCCCGGCCCAGCCCACCGCTCCGTTGTAGAGGCAGTGCGCCGCAACCGATCCCAGGTTCGCGAACACGAACAGCACCGACAGCCCGGTGATCAGGGAGCCGTGCCCGGCGAGTAGTCCGAGGAAGGCCCCGCCGTTCGACGCCGGATCGCTCGCGCCGCCGATCGCGACCACCACGCCACCGACGAGGAACGCGATCGAATTGGCGAACGGGAAGGCCGCGGCCGCGGCCAGCACCCCCGCCCGGCCGTCGCGGGCCCAGCGGGTGAAGTCGGCGGTCATGGTGCCCGAATCGGCGAAGCCGCCGACCACGATGCTCACGCACGCCCAGAATCCCAGCGGCCCGCCGCCGCCGGCGTAACCGAGCACCCCCGAGAGCGAATGCCCGTGCCCGAGACCGTAATACAGGGCCAGGCCCGCCATGATCAGGAACAGGGGCGTGCCGATCAGGCCGATGAGCGACAGGGCCCGGATCCCGGCGAGGGTGAGCACCACGAAGAACGTCCCGCCGATCACCCCGCCCCAGAACGGATTCCACCCGTACATGCCTTGGAGCGTGGTGCCGGTGAGCCCGACCTGATAGGAGAACCAGCCGATCACGACCGTGGCCAGGAAGCCGACCACCACGGCGCGCCCGCGGTCGCCGAAAGCGCGTCGCGCCTGCAGCGAGAAATTGCGGCCGGTCTGCCCGCCGATCCAGCTCAGCGTGCCGATGTAGCCGAACAACAGCAGATTGCCCAGCAGGATCGCCAGCAGCCCGTGCCCCATGCCCTGGCTGTAGACGATCAAGCCGCCGAAGACCGCGTTGCCCAGGCACATCGGGAATCCGACCCAGACCGCCGCCACCGAGAGCAGGCTCCGGCGCTCGGTGGCCGGGACCGGTTCCTGCTCGTATTCGTGACTCGACATGGTTCGGCCCCGCCTATCCCTGCTGCTTGAGACCCTTTGCGGGGTCGATGAATTCGTTGGTGACCAGGTCCGCGGCGGTGAGGTTGTCGGGGACCTGCTGGCCCTTGGCGCGCAGCAGCGGAGTGACCTGCGCGATGGCGCGGGTGACGCGGTCGGTGTCGAAATTGCCGAGGGTATTGCCGGGGCCGTTGGCGACGATCTTGTTCTCCAGCTGGACCCGGACGGAGTCGGTATTGCCGGCGGCGGAGATGGGCGGGCCGTCCGGAATCGTCTGCGCGATGCGGAGCAGGGCCTGGTTGGTGGGGTCGGGATTGGTGACGTAGTCGATCTGGGCCTGCTGCAGCATGGGGACGAGCTTCTGCAGGCAGGGGCGCAGTTTGTCGAGTTCGCCGCTGCGGACCGACCAGGCGTGCGGGTAGCTCTCGTATCCGGCGTCGGCGACCAGCAGGTGACCGGTGGGCTTCTGCCAGCCCTTGACGTCGTGCTCCCAGCGGTACGGCTCGTTGGAGACGTAGGCCTGCTGCATGACCCGGCCGTGCTCGGCGACGAAGCGGCTGGGCGTGCCGTCGTAGGAGGCGTCGGCCTGTTCCTTCTTCACGTACCCGCCGGCGATCAGGTAGTCCATGTAGATCTTGCCCTCGGAGTACAGGATCGGGGCGTTGGTCGCGGCCACGTCCTTCCACGAGTTGACGGTGTAGGTGGCGGGATCCCACATGATGATCTGCGGGTTCTTCGCGAGCGAGGCGAAGACGCCGGTCAGCGGGAACTTCGCCTTGGCTCGCACCTGCTCGTCGGTCGGGACCAGTCCGAGGGTGATGGAGTTGTCCTGGTACATCTGCGCGGGTACCGGTTGGCCACCGAGGAACGGACCGCCCAGCCGCACTTCGATATTCACGCCGGTGTCGCCCAGCGGGCCGGTGTACGCGCCCTTCTTGGGGTCGACGGTGCCGTTCGGGCCGACCAGCTGATAGGCCGCCGCGCGTTCGGGTGTGGCGTACCAGTCCGTCTGGATCACGATGGTGGACGGACAGACTCCGGCCAGCACGCCCTGCCCGGAGGGTTTCGGGGTGGAGGCGCCGCCACCGCAGGCGGCGGTGAGCAGGACACTGCCGGTGATCGCGGCAGCGGCGAGGACACGTTTCTTCACGAGCATTCCTTGAGGGTTGAAACCGATTGCGGGAGAATCTGTTCGGCTATTCGCCGGCGCGCTTGCCGTGGGCGCGGTCCACGCGCCCGGCCAGGAAATCGAAGATCCAGAACAGGACCAGGCCCACCAGCGAGGACAGCAGCAGCGCGGTCAGCAGTTCCTCGGTGGCCAGCCGCTGCCGGTAGACGTCGATCATCCGGCCGATGCCCGGATTGCCCTGGCGGAAGAAGAAGTCGGCGACGATCGAGCCGATCACGGCCATGCCCGCCGAGATCTTGAATCCCGAGATCATGGCGGGCAGCGCCGCCGGGAGTTGCAGCTTCAGCAGCCGCTGCCACCGGTTGGCGCCGTGCAGCGTGAACAGGTCGTGCTCGGACGCCTGCACCGACTTCAAGCCGAACAGGGTGTTGGTGATGACCGGGAACAGCGACACCATCACGCAGACGATGACCCGGCTGCCGAATTCGTAGCCGAACCAGAAGCCGAACAGCGGCACCACGGCCAGCACCGGAATCGTCTGCAGGATCACGGCATACGGGTAGAGCGAATACTCGGCCCAGCGGGCCTGGCTCATGATCACCGCGAACGCCACCCCGAGCACAATGGCGATCAGCAGACCGACCAGCGCGATCTGCACGGTCGAGGCGAGGGCGGTGAGGATCTCGGCGCGGGTGGCGGCATTGAGCAGGCCCTTGGACACCACCGATTCCGGTGGCGGCAGCAGGAATCGGGATTCCTGCGGGATCAGGAGGTGGCTCGCGATCGTCCAGGCGGCCATGACCAGTGCGAACACCAGCGCGGGCGCGAGCACGCGCACCGGGGTGACGGCGAAGGGCCAGCGGAGTTTCCGGGGCGTGCGCGGCGGCCGCGCGGTCGCCTCGGTCGTCTTGGGCGGCACGGCCGTCTCGGGCACGACGATTCCGCTGTCGGCGGTCGCGGCGGTCATGCGGCCCTCCCCCCGATCCGCGCAGTTCCTCGCTCGGCGTCGTGCAACGCCGCCGACACCTCCGCCGCGACGGCGCCGAACTCGGGCGTGTACCGCGACTCCGGTGATCGCGGGAAATCCAGCGGCACCGGGATATCCGCCGCCACCCGGCCCGGCCGCCCGGTCAGCACGACGACCCGGCTCGACATGAACACCGCCTCGGCCACCGAGTGCGTCACGAACACCCCGGTGAAGCCCGATCGCCGGTACAGCCCGCTGACCTCCTCGTTCAGGCGCTGCCGGGTGATCTCGTCGAGCGCCCCGAACGGCTCGTCGAACAGGAACAGTTCAGGTGCACCTGTCAGCGCCCGCGCGATCGACGCCCGCATGCGCATGCCACCGGAAAGCTGTGCGGGCTTGTGGTTCTCGAAGCCGGAGAGCCCGACCAGCTCCAGCGCTTCGCGCGCGGCCGTCCGCCGGGTGGTCTTGTCCACGCCGGCGAGCTCCGCGGGCAGCTCGACATTGCGCAGCACCGAGCGCCACGGCAGCAGCGTCGCCTCCTGGAAGACGTAGCCGAGTTTGCCGGTGGCGACGGAAACTGTTCCGGCGGTGGGCTGCTCGAATCCGGCGGCGAGGCGCAGCAGGGTGGACTTGCCACAGCCGGACGGGCCGACCAGGGATACGAACTCTCCCGGCCGGATGGCGATATCGATGCCGTCGAGCGCGTGCGTGCCGTTCTCGAAGGTCAGGCCGACATGCTGAAAGGCCAAGGCCGGATCGGTGTATACATTGCCGCCCTCGGCGGCCTCCGTATTCCCGTCCGGGCCTTGGCCTTTGACGATGGTTGAGGCGGTGGTGCGCATGTCCACAGTTCTATCGGCGGATCATTGCCGGATGCGGTCCACGCGATTACACCTTTGTTTCGTATACGATCAGCCCGCGCTGAGCCGGCCAGCGCGCGCGACCACCCGACCGCGCTTGACCACCAGCTTTCGGGTCGGAACGGAAACCACAGCCGCAGCGGGTGTTTCGGCGTCGACGGTGAACAGGTCGGCGGGTGCGCCCACCCGCAACCCGTAATCCTCGATCCCGAGAACCGCGGCGCCGCCATAGGTTCCGGCCGCCAGCGCCAGTTCGATATCGGCATCGGACACCAGCCGATCCCGGAAGGCCACCTGCATGATCCGGCGCAGCATGTCGCCGTCGCCGTAGGGCGTCCACAGGTCCCGGACGCCGTCATTGCCCAGGGCCAGCCCGGCCCCCGCCTCGTGCATCACCCGCACCGGCACCACCGGCGCGTCACCCACCGCGCAGGTGATCATGGAAACCCCGGCGTCGGCGAGGTTTTCGGCGATCCGGCGCTGCTCACCCGGGGCGAGCTCCCCCATCGCGTAGGCGTGGCTGATGGTGACCCGTCCCGCCAGCCCCGTGGCCCTGGTCCGGGCCGCGATCAGGTCGAACTGCCAGGCGCCCAGCGCGCCCCGGTCGTGCAGGTGGATATCGATGCGCGCGCCGTATTTCTCGGCGAGACCGAAGATCAGATCGAGCTGGCCGGTCGGATTCCCGTCGTAGCCGGCCGGATCCAGCCCGCCGATCACCTCGACGCCCTCGGCCAGCGCGGCTTCCAGCAGCTTGCCGGTGCCCGGCCGGGTCAGCAGACCGCCCTGCGGAAAGGCGACCAATTGCACGTCGACCCGGTCCGCGTGCCGCGCCGCGGCCGCCCGGACCGCCTCCACGCCCCGCAGCCCCACCTCCGGGTCGATGTCGATATGACTGCGGACATGTACGGTCCCGCCGGACACCATGGCCCCCAGCAGGTTCGACGCGTAGTCGGCGCTGGGCAGCCCGAGCTCGTCACGGCGGCCCTCGCCGTTGGCGATGCGCCCGGCCAGGGTCGGCCCGCCGGTATTGGGCACCCAGGGACCGCCGAACATGGTTTTGTCGAGGTGACAGTGCGACTCGACCAGGCCCGGAAGCACCAGCGCCCCGGCCAGATCCACGGTGTCGACGCCCTCGGCGCTCAGATCGGGCGCGATCGCCGTGATCCGGCCGTCCCGGACCAGAATGTCGGCGGCGGCGAGCGGGACTCCGGGAGTCCAGGGGCGGCCGCCGCGCAGCAGGAGATCGTTCATGGAGTGCACCACCTGTATCGAAGAGAGAACGGCAAGTCGGGAATCCTTCCGAACGGAATGGCCGCATCGTATACAAATACTGCCTGCTCAGCGACCCGAAACCCCTGCGACACAGCTGCACCCGCGAATATCTGATCGGTGCAGTAGATTTGCGGGATCCCGTCGGGCGAGGCCACGATGGATCGTATGCAAATCCCCATTCCACCGATCGTCAGATGAGGCCGTAGTGACCAGCACCGCCGGGCGCATGACACCGCAGCAGCTGTGCCGCGCCATCCGTGACGACATCATTCGTGGCGCGTACGCCCCCGGCCAACGACTCACCGAGGAGTCGCTCGCCGAGAGCTACGGCGTCTCCCGCGTCCCCGTCCGGGAAGCGCTGCGCACCCTGGAAGCCGAGGGTTTCGCCTCCTCACGGCCCTACGCCGGGGTGTTCGTGGCGGAGCTCACCGAGGACGAGGCCGCCGACCTGCTGGAGATCCGGGCCCGCCTGGAACCGCTCTGTGCGTCTCGGGCGGCGGTTCGGCGCACGCCCGAACAACTCGGCCGCCTCAAGGAACTCACCGCGCTGGGCCAGGACGCGGTGCGGGCGGGCCGGCTGGACGAGCTGGCCCGGCTCAACAGCCGCTTCCACGAGGTGCTCGCCGAAGCGTCGGGCAGTACCCTGCTCGCGCAGCTGATCATGCAGCTGAGCTGGAAGATCGCCTGGGTGTACTCGGTCGAACTTCCGCGCCGCGCCAGTGATTCGTGGAGCGAGCACGAAGAGATCTGCGCCGCACTGGAGGCCGGTGACCCCGACCGCGCGGCCGATGTGGTGAGCGCCCACATCGCGCACGCCGCGAACGCCTACAGATTCCGGAAACACACCGAGGACACCGCGTTGCCGCGCACCGAAAACACTGCGCGACAGCGTGCTTCGAGGTCGCACACTTCGTAACATCGGCGCAGCAATTGCCACCCCGGGACGAAACACGGCTCTCGTATACAAAACGGAGTCACTTCGTCCGGGAGGTCACCATGGCGGATCCGTTGCCGCACACCGTGGATCTGATGTTGCGCGCCGCGCGTATCGCCGACGACGCGGAACTGGTCGACATCGCGATCGACGGCGGTGTCATCACCGCGATCGGGCCCGCGCTCACCGGCCGGGGCGCCGAGGAAATCGACTGCGCCGGACGAGTCGTCATTCCCGGCCTGATCGAATCCCATGTGCACCTGGACAAGGCGCTCCTCGACGACGAGAAGTCCAATCCGGACGGCACCCTGGCCGGGGCCATCAGCGTGACCGCCGAACTCAAGCGCGGCTTCACCGTCGCCGCCATCCGCGACCGCGCCCGCCGTGTCCTCGACATGGCGATCGGCAATGGCACCACCGCCATTCGCGCGCACCCCGATGTCGACCCGATCGTGGGCCTGCGTGGCGTGACCGCACTGCTGGATCTGCGCGAGGAGTATCGCGACCGCCTCGACATTCAAATCGTCGCATTCCCGCAGGAGGGTATTCTCCAAGCTCCCGGCACCCTCGACCTCCTCCGCGAGAGTCTGCACGCGGGCGCGGACGTCCTGGGCGGCTGCGCCTACAACGAACGCACCGTCGAAGACTGCCGCCGCCACATCGACCTCGTCTTCGACCTGGCCGCCGAATTCGATGTCCCGCTCGACATTCACGCCGACTTCGCCGACGACGCCACCGACCCCCGCTATGCCATGGCCGACTACATCGCCGAGGTCACCGAGCGCACCGGCCGGCACGGGCGGGTCGCACTCGGTCACATGACCTCCCTGGCCGGTCGTCCCCGTGCCGATCGCGCCCGCACCCTGGAACAATTGGCGGCGAGCGGAATCTCCGTCGTCCCCCTGCCCGCCACCGACATGCATCTCGGTGGCCGATCAGATCTCACCAACGTGCGCCGCGGCATCGCCCCGATCCGCGAGCTCTGGCAGGCAGGAATCACAACGGCTTACTCATCCAACAACATCCGCAATGCCTTCACCCCATACGGCAACGCCGACATGCTCGATATCGGACTCTTCCTGGCCCAGACCGCACACCTCTCCGGCCCCGAGGACTTGACCCGGGTGCTCGCAATGGCAACCACCGAGGCCGCCCGCACCATTGGCATCTCGGAGCGATACGGGCTACGCGTCGGCGCGTCCGCCGATCTGGTGGTGCTCTCCACACGAAGAGTCGAAGGTGCCCTACTCGACCGCCCCGATCGAAACTATGTCTTCAAGTCCGGACGCCTGACCGCCCGCACCACCCGCGTGCAGGAGGTAATCCGGAATGACGAAAACCCAAGAGACAAAAACTAAAAGACCAAAAGACAAAGACCAAAAGATTAAAAGACAAGAGACGCCTGGAGAAGGGGAGGGCCGGGCTCACGTTCGCGCCTACACCTACCAGCCCCCTCACCTTTGAAGCCGCATGTGGGGTTGCTGCAGGAGGTATTCCTTCAGATCACGGGGTTGGGGTCGCCACATGATCGCTTGCGCCCCTTGGGGGACATTGCCGATCAGTAGTGGCGCCGTGGATCGGCCTCCCGGCAGGAGGCACTGTGGTGAGGACTGGAGTCGGCGGGTTGGAGATAGGTCCGTGCTGCCGGGGGATTGGGGCACCGGCCGGATGGGCCCGAGCGGCGGCCGCGAGCGCTGACCAGTTGGCAGGACTCCAGGACCTTGGGCCCTGAAGATGCGGTCGACCGATTCGGTTGCGATCCCCTGGAGCCGGTCGCGTGTGAAGCGAGGGGGGAGATGGCGGCTGTCGCAGGAGTGGCCGGGGCAGGTACCGATCGCGGTCGCGGTGGGTTTGTCTGTAGAAGGCGATGCGTGCGGTCCGTGGGCCGGGATCGGTGGGTGGCGGCTCTCAACCCGGCGTGAGCCCAAGTCCGGTAGGGCAGGCGAGGTGACCACACTCCCCGGTCCCTGCGCACGCCAGCAGCACACGAGCAGCCGGGAATCACGCGGCCCGTGAACCCCACCTCGAGCAACTGGAATCGATGGCAGCAGCGACCCACTCACCGACGTGATGTCTGTCGTTCACGCGAGGAATGCCGGTGGGGTCAAGACGTTTCGGGGCAATCCACCCGGTGCGACCCCGATACGGGGAATCCTTGCCCATGACAACGGTTTTCCAACCCTCGGCACTGTCGTTGACCAGCGCATGGCAGTGATCACAGACGAGCGTCAGGTTGGTCAGATCGGTGGGGCCGCCTTCGGCCCAGTCGGTGATGTGGTGCACCGCACACATACTCGCGGGTGCCTCGCATCCCGGGCGGGTGCATCCCTTGTCGCGGGCGATCAACGCCAAACGCTGAGCCGGGCCGGCCAGGCGCTGGCAGCGACCCAGGTACAGCGGCAGCCCGTCCGCGTCGAGGACCACCAGCACCGGGCGGGTCCCCTCGGCCAGCTTCAACGCCTCATTGATGGAGACGTGGCCACCGGAGGCGGTGGTCGCAACCCCGGCCCCACGCTCCAGATCGTTGAGCGAGATAGTGACGATGGCCTGCACCGGCAGACCCCGGTGGGAGCCCAGCTTGGCAGGGTCGACACCGGGCTGCAGCAACGCGAACAACGCGTCGTGGGTGCGCTGACCGGCATCACGACGGTCCCGACGGGCAGCCGCCTCGAGGACCCTCGAGTCGACGACCCTGACGGTGGCGGCAACGCTGTCGGTGTCGTCGATGTTGCACATGCCCGGACGGGCGAGCTTGGCGAAGACGGCGTCGAGCAGTGCCCGCAGTTCGGGGGTGATCCAGCCCTCGATCCACGACATGCCATCCACTCCGGGACGGCCGAGGACCAGGCCGCGGCGGCGACGGCGGTCGGCGTCGGAGACGACCTTGCCGTCGGGGTCGATGCGGGCGAGGATGTCGCGGCCGATCTTGGGCAGGTCATCGGGCCAGCCGATGCAGGAGTGATCGACCAAGAGGTGTTCGGCTTCCGCGCGCGTCTCGGCGGAGATGTCGGCGGGCAGGTGGTTCATCACGTCGATGATGTTGCGGACGTGATCGCGCGAGATGTCGCCTGCCTCAAAGGCTTCGGCAGTCGCAGCCAAGGTGGCCGGACGCAGGTGTCCGGTGGGTTCGAAGAACTCCCCGCACTGGCGGGTGATCTTCACCCGCACCGACGCGTCATACCTCGACAACCCCAACGTTTGACGCAGGAACGGCACCACATTCTTCGCTCCACTGCCTTCGGGCAGCGAACGGTTGCAGGCCTCGATGATCAGGCGTGAATCCAGCGCCGACAGTTGGCGTTTGCAGGTTTCAAGCCGCTGCATCAACTCCACGACATCACTGTCGGAGAACGGGTTCAGGTTTCCGTGGAGGACGGAATTCGACAGGGTTTCGACGGCGGCCGCCAGGTCGGCGATGCCGCACGTGTCGAGTGTTTCCCCCTTCGAATCCATGGGCTAATTCTACCGCCACGCAATCATTGAGAGAACCCGAATTGTCCAGTATTCCTTGCCTTTTCGATTGAATGTCGAATAACGGTTCGATCCATACCGGGCGCCCCAATCAAACACAGACCATTTGGAATTCCGCCAATATCCGCCAGCGGGAAGGTGACGGCAGGTGCGCCTGCGATAGCGGCCAAACACGTCAAATGCAGGGTGCGTGTTCGCCCCGATTCCAATGCTTCGGCGGCGGCCGTCCGGGATGGCGGCGGTGTGGCGGTAATGGGCAATACCAGAATCCGGTCGCGCAGTGCGGCGCGGAGATGTTCGGCGGCTCTGCGTAGCACTTCGCGGGCCTCCATCGTTTGCGACGGGGTGATCGTCGATGCGAACCGGAAGCGCTGCGCCACTTCGGATTCGAGTGCTCCGGGATGCGCCTGGATCCAGGCTCCATGGTTGGACCAGGCTTCGAATGCCTGGACCGTCCGGAACGCCGTGAACCACGATGCTGTGTCGGCGTTCAGATCTGCCTCAGCGGCACCCATCCGCTTGGCGGCGGCGAGACTCGCGGCCGCCGGCTCGTCATCGGCGACAGCGCACAACCTCGGATCCACGATCAACTGTGCGACGCCCGATTCCTGTTCGGGCAGCAGACATTCCGCGACAGCCGCCAAGGTGAGCGCGTCACGCGTCATCCATCCCACCGTGTCGAATGATTGCGCGAGCGGCAGCACCCCCGTGGTGGGTATCGCGCCGTGCGAAGTACGGATTCCCCACAATCGCTGATAGGCGGCCGGAACCCGGATCGACCCGGCCGTATCCGTGCCGAGCCCGATGGTGACCGCGCCACTCGCCACGGCGACCGCGGAGCCGCTCGACGATCCCCCCGGAACCCGGTGTGGAGCAGCGGGATTCACCGGCATCCCATAGCGCCCATTGCCGCCGGTGATGCTGTAGGCGAATTCGTCGGTCTGCGCGATGCCGGTGATGTCGGCACCGGCCGCCAGCAGGCGGGCCACCACGGGCGCGTGGGACGGCGCGGGCGCGCCGAGATAGTCCGGAACTCCCCCACCGAGCGGAAACCCGGCGACGGAGTAGAGATCCTTCACTGCCACGGTGTGCCCGCTGAGAACGCCTTCGCCGGTGGCCCGGACCAGCGGTGCACCCAGTTCACGCCATACCCGCCGATCGAAATCCGTTGCGCGGTCCGGGATCTGCTTCACGATCGTCATCAGGCCCGCTCGAGGACGCGCCGGGCCAGCTCGGTCGCGGCGTGGTGGGCGAAGTCGGCGACCCGTACCTCACCGTGCACCCCACGCACCTGGTCCACCGCCTGCGAGATGGTGAAATCCGCTGCCGCGCTGAGATACAGGTACGCCTGCTGCGGATCGGCGTCGAACAGCGAGACCACCAGTTCCACCGCGTTGCGGACGCAGACCTCGAGCGCCCGGTTCAGGTCCTCGTCCAAGCCGGTCGGAATGACCAGCCCGTGTGCGGCGGCGAACGGCCCGATCGTCCGGCCCAGTCCGGCCGCGACCTGTGCGCCCGGAATCACATCGACCGTCAATCGCGCCCGCAGTGGCGCTTCCAGCGCGGTCAGTGCCACTTCGCCGTTCCCCTGGGCGAAATGCGGGTCGCCGATATAGAACAGCGCGTCCGGAACCTGAACCGGCAGAAACAATGTCGCACCGGCCGTCAGGCGGCGGATGTCGATATTGCCGCCGTGCAGCCCCGGCGGCACCGACGACACCCGGCTCTCGGTGTCGGTCGCGACGCCCATGATCCCCAGGAACGGATGCAGCGGAAAACTGGCCCGCTGCGGCCGATCCGGATGCATGGGCATGGCGCCGAACCACCTCCCCTCCCGCGATTCCACCGCACAGAACTGCCCGTAGTTCCCGTCGAATCCGCGCCGATGGGCCAGCACGCCGCGCGCGTGCCGCGTGGAGACCACGCCGTAGGGTGCGCGCATGGTCAGCTCGTCGATGCGGATGGCGAGCAGGTCACCCGGCTGCGCTCCGGTCACCGCGATCGGCCCGGTGACGATGTGTGGCCCGGCCAGCGAGTCACGATTCCTGGTCGCGGCGACCTCGACGGCGTCGGCCAGCACCTGGTCGCGTTCGACGCCGTTCCGCCCGAAATACCCGACGGGATCGGAGCCCTGGTCGTCGAGAATCCCTTCATGACTGACGGTGTCGACCACGATGCTGTGCCCCGGTTCGACGGCCGCGATCGGCCGGTCCCGAGCACAGGGCAGGCGCCCCCACAGCACCGCCGACGGATCGACCGGCAGATAACCGGTCTCGGAGCCGATCCCCTCACCCGGTTGCAGCACCGGAAACGCCGGGATGAACTCCCGCACGATCGACGTCACGCTCACTACCTCTCCTACCCGACCGAATTGGTCGGACCATCCGATGTGCCGACCATAAGCCCGGCGAACGGGCGGTGACGGGGCTCGAAACCGAACGTAACTGGCGTTTAACCTGGCCGAAATGGCCTGGCCGGGAACGGATTTAAACTCGGGCGATGACAGCATCGATTCCCCCGCTGCGCCGGCGCGCGCGCAGCGTCAGCGCGGAGGTCGCCGCGCATCTGGAGGCGCTGATCACCAATGGCGAGCTGCGGGCCGGGGATCGGCTGCCGTCGGAACGCGAGCTGGCCGCGAATATGAACGTGTCGCGATCATCCTTGCGCCAGGCCATGTTCGAGCTGGAATCCAAGCAGCTCATCGAACGCCGTCAGGGCCGCGGCAGCACCGTCACCGAAACCCCGCGGCACGCGGACGCGCTGACAGAGGGCCTGCGGGCGCTGGATATCGAGCTCGGCCACGCCATCGAATTGCGTGATCTGGTGGAACCGCGCATCGCGGAGCTGGCCGCCCTGCGTGCCCTGGACTCGAACCTGCTGTCCCTCGACGACGTCCTGACCTGTTCCAGCGACACCCTGTCCCCCGCCGAATCCCTCAGGCTCGACATCGAATTCCACACCCTGCTAGCGCACGCGGCGCAGAATCCGCTCCTGGTGACGCTGTGCACCATGACCACCGAGTGGACCAGGAGCACCCGCACGCTCTCCCACCGCTCACGTCACGCCCGCCGCCTGTCGCTCGAGGGCCATCACCGGATCTACGAGGCCGTGGCGGCCCACGACAGCGCGGCCGCGGCCGCCGCGATGCAACGGCATCTGCGGGAGGTCCGCGAACTCAGCATCGCACCGCGCTGAGCGCTCAGGCGCGCATCGCGCCGACCGCCACCTCGGTCCGGAAGGTGCGCCGATAGGCCAGTGGCGACACACCGATCGCCTCGTGCAGGTGCTGGCGCAGGGAGGCTCCGGTGGCGAAGCCGACCTCCCCGGCGATCCGATCGACGGAAAGCTCTGTGGTCTCCAGCAATTCGCGGGCGCGGAACACCCGCTGCTGAATCAGCCATCGTCCCGGGCTCATCCCGACCTCGTCACGGAACCGGCGGGCGAAGGTGCGGCCGCTCATGCGCGCTCGATCCGCGAGGTCGGCCATGGTCAGCGGCCGGTCCAGGTTCTCGAGCGCCCACTGGCGAGCGCTGGCCGTGCCCGCGGCGGTCGGCGGGGGCACCGGCTGTTCGATGAACTGCGCCTGCCCGCCTTCGCGCCAGGGCGGGACGACACAGCGGCGAGCGACCATATTGGCGACTTCGCTGCCGTGGTCGGCGCGAATCAGGTGCAGGCACAGGTCGACTCCGGCGGTGGCGCCGGCGGAGGTGAGGATGTCACCGTCGTCGACGTAGAGGACGTTCGGGTCGACGTGGACCCTCGGGAAGGTCCGCCGGAACCGGTCGGCGAAGTTCCAGTGGGTGGTCGCGGGCCGATCGTCGAGCAGGCCCGCGGCGGCGACCACGATCGCTCCCGTGCAGATGGAGACCAGTCGCACGCCCGGGCGGATGAAGCCCAGTGCATCCGAAACGGCCTGCGGCAGGCCACTTTCCAGGATCGGCACAACATCACACGGCGGAATGACCACGGTGTCGGCGCTTTCCAGCAGGCTCGCGTCGTGCGCGACCGCGATGTCGAAGTCGGAACTGCTGCGGACCGGCCGCCCGTCCAGGGAGCAGGTGATCACCTCGTACAGTCCGTCGGCAGTGCCGAACACCCGGTTCGGGATGCCGAGCTCGAACGGGTAGACCCCGTCGAGCGCCAGGACGACGACCCGGTGCGGCTGAAGCTTCTCCGACTGCATGGCACGATCCTATCGAATATTGGCAATCGTGCCATTTCCTCCCCGCTCCCCCGGCGGCAAGCTGGAGGCATGAGCGAAAAGGAGATCACCATCCCCACCACCATGAAGGCCATCCGCCAGGACGTGCTCGGCGGTCCCGAGGTCCTGCACGAGGTGGAACTGCCGGTGCCGCAGCCCGGTCCGAGCGAGATCCTGGTGCGGGTGCGCGCCGCGGCCCTGAACCCGACCGACTGGGGTCACCGCCGCCGCGCGGGCCTGTTCCTGCCCCCGCCGCCGTTCGTGCTGGGCTGGGACGTCTCCGGCGAGGTGGTGGCGACCGGGATCGGCGTCACCCTGTTCAAGCCCGGCGACGCGGTGTTCGGCATGCTCCCCTACCCGCACGGGCACGGCGCGGCCGCCGAATACGTCACCGGACCGGCCCGGGCCTTCGCCCGCAAGCCCGCCAATCTCGACCACGCGCAGTCCGCCGCCATCCCGCTGGCCGCCCTGACCGCCTATCAGGCGCTGGTCGACACCGCGAATGTGCAGGCCGGGCAGCGGATTCTGATCCACGCCGCCGCCGGCGGCGTGGGGCACTTCGCGGTGCAGATCGCCAAGGCGCGCGGCGCGTACGTGATCGGCACCGCCAGCGCCGCCAACCACGATTTCCTGCGCGGCATCGGCGTCGACGAGGTGATCGACTACCGCACCACCGATTTCGCGGACACGGTCCGCGATATCGATATGGTCCTCGACCCCATCGACGCCGACCACGCCCAGCGGTCCCTGCGCACCCTGCGCCCCGGCGGCATCCTGGTTTCCCTGCGCGCCAATGGCGGTGACCATTACAAGGCCGAGGCCGAACGGCTCGGCGTGCGCGCCGAGATCCTGCTCGTCGAGGCCGATCACACCGGGATGGAGGCGCTGCGCGAGCTCGCCGAATCCGGCGCGCTGCGCCCCACCATCGCGGGGTCATTCCCGCTCGCCGACGCGGCCAAGGCCCATGCTCTCGGCGAGACCGGCCGTACCGTCGGAAAGCTCGTCCTCACCGTCGAGTGAAGTAGCGATGGAACCGCGCCGCCCGCCGGAGCACGGCAAGCGGCGCGGTTCTGTTCACGGAAGTTCGCACCCGTGAACGGTTTACGGCTCGAACAGATCCAGCTGGGGCTCGTGACGCCGCACTTCGATCGATCCGAAGACCAGGTCCGGCGGCGGGACCAAGCCGAGGTGCTCCCACGCCGCCGCTGTCGCGATGCGGCCGCGGGGCGTGCGGGCCACCAATCCGGCCCGTACCAGGAAGGGTTCACACACCTCCTCGACGGTGGCCGCTTCCTCGCCGACCGCGACGGCGAGGGTGGAGACCCCGACCGGGCCGCCGTTGAAGCTGCGGATCAGCGCGCTCAGCACCGCGCGGTCGAGGCGGTCCAGCCCCAGTGCGTCCACGTCGTACACCGCCAGTGCGGCACAGGCGATTTCACGCGTGACAAGCCCGTCGGCCTTGACCTCGGCATAATCACGGACGCGCCGGAGCAGCCGGTTCGCGATGCGGGGCGTGCCACGGGAGCGGCCCGCGATCTCGGCCGCCGCGTCGGACTCCAAGCGCACGCCCAGGATTCGGGCCGAGCGTTCCAGAATCTTCTGCAGCTCTTCGGGTTCGTAGAAGTCCATGTGGCCGGTGAAACCGAAGCGGTCGCGCAGCGGGCCGGTCAGGGCACCTGATCGAGTGGTCGCGCCGACCAGCGTGAAAGGCGCGATATCGAGTGGAATCGACGTCGCGCCAGGGCCTTTGCCGACCACCACGTCGACGCGGAAGTCCTCCATGGCCAGGTACAGCATTTCCTCGGCCGGCCGCGCCATGCGGTGGATCTCGTCGATGAACAGCACATCGCCCTCGACCAGATTGCTGAGCATGGCGGCCAGGTCGCCCGCGCGCTCCAGCGCCGGGCCGGAGGTGAGCCGCAGCGCGGTGCCCAGTTCGCCGGCGATGATCATGGCCATACTCGTCTTGCCCAGCCCCGGCGGGCCGGACAGCAGCACGTGGTCGGGGGTGCCGCCGCGCAGTTTCGCCCCGCGCAGCACCAGCGCCAGCTGTTCGCGCACCCGCGGCTGGCCGATGAAGTCGTCGAGGGACTTCGGGCGCAGGCTGGCCTCGATCTCGCCATCGGATTGCAGATAGCTTGCGCTGACGGCGGATTCGGTGTCGTCGATATCGTCGAACTCGTCGCTCATGACGGCCTATCGATTCTTGCCCAGCAGCCCGAGCGCCGTGCGCAGCGCCTGCGAGGTGCCGATGCCGGGGTCGTCGGCCAGCACGGCGTCCACCGCACCCTCCGCCTGCCGGGCCGGGAAGCCCAGCCCGATGAGCGCGTCCACCACCTGCTCGCGCACCGGGGTGGCCGTGGGCGCGGGCCCGGATCCGGGCGGGCCGGACTGCACCGGAACCAGATCCACCTTGTCCCGCAGCTCGACCACCATGCGTTCGGCGCCGCGCTTGCCGACACCCGGGACCCGGGTCAGCGCCGCCACATTCGATTCCGCGAGCGCCTTGCGCAGCGCCTCGGGTTCGAGCACCGCGAGCACGGCCATGGCCAGCTTCGGGCCCACACCCGACACGGTCTGCAACAGCACGAACAGCTCCCGCGCCTCGGTGTCGGCGAAGCCGAACAGCGTCATGGAGTCCTCACGCACGATCATGGTCGTGTAGAGCCGGGCGTCCTCGCCGCGGGTGAGCCCGGCCAGGGTGGCCGGGGTGGCGTTGAGCCGATAGCCGACCCCCGCCGCCTCGATGACCACATGGTCGAGCCCGATCTCGAGTACCTCGCCGCGTACCGACGCGATCACCGCGTTACCGCCTTCCGTTGCTGGGCAAGCCTTTCCTCGTACATGCGCCGTTGCCGCTCGGCCATCGCCTCCGCCTTGGCCATGCGTTCCAGCATGGGTGCGCGCCAGCAGTGGCAGATCGCCAGGGCGAGCGCGTCGGCGGCGTCAGCGGGCTTGGGCGCGACGGCCAGCCCGAGGATACGGGTCACCATGGCGGTCACTTGCGCCTTGTCCGCCGAACCATTGCCGGTGACGGCCGCCTTCACCTGAGACGGCGTGTGGAAATGCACCGGGATCTGCCGCCGGGCGGCCGCGAGCGCGATGACGCCGCCCGCCTGCGCGGTGGCCATGGCGGTGCGCACATTGTGCTGGGAGAAGACGCGTTCGATGGCCACGGCCTCGGGCTCATGGGTGTCCATCCAGGCCTCGGCGGCGTCGGCGACCAGCAGAAGCCGTTGCGCCAGCTCCATTTCCGGCGGGGTGCGCACCACGTCGACGGCGAGCATGGAGACCTGCCGGCCCATGCTGCCGACGACCATGCTGAGGCCGCACCGGGTGAGCCCGGGGTCGACGCCCATCACCCGCACCGAAACCCCTCTCACCATGAACGAACAACTGTTCGAGAGTCTAACGGACCCTCGCGGCGACATTGTCCATCGACACGGCCGGTCGCGGTGCGGGCTCGGGTGATCCGGCCGCAATCAGGAGCCGCTGGGCGCGGGGGCGCCGGGGCGTCGGCGGCCGCTGTTGTCGACCACGGCACTCAGGTAGTCGATGCCCGTCAGGTAACTGGGCTCGAACCTGTCGGGCTCCTTCTCCATCGGAGGCGAGTTCCAGGTGCCGTCCGAGTTCATCGAGGGCGTGCCGGGGCGGAATCCACCGGACACCCAGCGGCCGGTGCACCCGACCTGGGTCTGTTCGGTGGTGTGGCTGTTCACCCAGACCGACGTCTCGTACCCGTCACCGACTCCCGAGCAGTGCACCCGCACCTGGATGCGATAGATGTCGTCGGTGTCGTTGCGGCAGCTGCGATCACTGCAGGAAACCCCCTCGGCCAGATCCGTCGCGAATGCCGCCGGGGCCAGGGTGCCAGCCGCGGCGGTGATCAGGGCCGCAGCGCCCAGACCGACCAGCAACCGTTGAGCCATGTATGAATCAACTCCTATCGACTATGACCCGACCCGGGATTCAGCTTGCCGCACAGGAGGTTTCACGCATATCGGGGTAAACCCGGAATTCGCCCGCTCAGGCACCCTGATTCGCGGCGAGTGCCGCGGCGAAGATTCGGAACGCCTCGTCGCCGAAGAGGACGAACCGCACCTCCCGCACCCGGGTCTCGGCGCCGCGCACGGTCTCTACGGCGATGCGCGCGCCGTCGTCCATGGGCCAGCCGTACACGCCGGTGGAGATGGCCGGGAAGGCCACGGTGTCCGCGCCGAGTTCGTCTGCCACGCGCAGGGATTCGCGGTAGCAGGAGGCCAGCAGCGCGGAGCGGTCCTCGGTCGCCGACCACACGGGGCCGACGGTGTGAATCACCCAGCGGGCGGGGAGGTTTCCGGCGGTGGTCGCGACCGCCTGCCCGGTCTTCAGGCCGCTGCCGTACCGGGAGGCCCGCAGTGCGCGGCAGGCGGCGAGGATCTCCGGTCCGCCCTTGCGGTGGATCGCCCCGTCCACTCCCCCGCCGCCCAGCAGGGAGGAATTCGCGGCGTTCACAATGACATCGACCTGCTGTTCGGTGATATCGCCTCGCACGGCGCGCAATTCGGGCACGCCGCGATTCTCGCACCCGGCACCCGCGGAGCCCGGGAATTTACGACGCGGGCCGCCTCCCGGTTCGGGAGGCGGCCCGCGTCGTTCGGAGCTCGATCAGGCGTCGAGCTCGGCCAGCACCTCGTCGGAGACGTCGATGTTGGTGAAGACGTTCTGCACGTCGTCGCTGTCTTCGAGCGCGTCGATCAGCTTGAACACCTTGCGCGCGGCGTCCGCGTCGACGGCCACCGACATCGACGGCTGGAAGCTCGACTCGGCGGAGTCGTAGTCGATTCCGGCCTGCTGCAGGGCGGTGCGCACGGCGATCAGGTCACCCGGCTCGGAGATGATCTCGAAGGCGTCGCCCAGGTCGTTGACTTCTTCGGCACCCGCGTCGAGCACCGCCATGAGCACGTCGTCCTCGGAGAGGCCGTTCTTCTCCAGGGTGATGAGGCCCTTGCGGTGGAACAGGTACGACACCGAGCCCGGGTCGGCCATATTGCCGCCATTGCGGGTCATCGCCACGCGCACCTCGCCGGCGGCGCGGTTGCGGTTGTCGGTGAGGCACTCGATCAGCACGGCGACACCATTGGGGCCGTAGCCCTCGTACATGATGGTCTGCCAGTCCGCGCCACCGGCCTCTTCGCCACCGCCGCGCTTGCGGGCGCGCTCGATGTTGTCATTGGGGACCGACGACTTCTTCGCCTTCTGGATGGCGTCGTACAGAGTCGGGTTGCCGTCCGGGTCACTACCACCGGTGCGGGCCGCCACCTCGATGTTCTTGATCAACTTCGCGAAGAGCTTGCCGCGCTTCGCGTCGATCCCGGCCTTCTTGTGCTTGGTGGTGGCCCATTTTGAGTGGCCGCTCATTCCCTACTTCCTCGTTTCAGGGGGCGCTGTGGTTCAAGTGGCAAACTACCCGCCCCGGAGGACGGACAACTGCACCAGTCTACTCGAGTGCACTTTCAGACTCCGGCGCGCGGACGCACCACGGTGTCCACGAACAGCTTGTGCACCCGCAGATCGCCGGTCACCTCCGGATGGAAGGAGGTGGCCATGACATTGCCCTGCCGCACCGCGACGATGCGCCCGGCCGCCGGGCCCGCGGGCACCCGCGCGAGCACCTCGACGCCGTCCCCGGCCCGCTCGACCCAGGGGGCGCGGATGAACACCGCGCGGACCGGGCCATCGTCGAGACCCGCGAAGTCCAGGTCGGCCTCGAAGGAGTCGACCTGACGCCCGAAGGCATTGCGCCGCACCGTCATATCGATGCCGCGCAACGGCTGCATGTCCGGGCGGGTGTCGAGGACCTCGGAGGCGAGCAGGATCATGCCGGCGCAGGAACCGTAGGCGGGCAGGCCGTCACGGAGTCGCTGCCTGACCGGTTCCAGCAGGTCGAAGACCTCGAGCAGCTTGCTGATGGTGGTGGATTCGCCACCGGGCAGCACCAGACCGTCGACGGCGGCCAACTCCGATTCGCGGCGCACGGGCACCACATCCGCCCCGCACGCCTCGAGAGCATGCAGGTGTTCACGCACATCGCCCTGCAGCGCCAGCACACCAATCCTCGGTTTCACGCCGTCGAGCATACGTTTGCAGGGGTGTGTGGCCCTGCTCACCCAGAGCGTCAGGGATTCGTAAGGAGGGGTGTCCATCAGCGCTTTCGGGTGAACACTGCGGCATGTGACTGATTTGCTACCGCAAACCTCGCCCGGGCCGCACAGAGGAGTCGACGCTCCTCCTCCGCGGCACGGGCTGACCGTCGCGACCGGGCTGGCCGGGCTCTCGCTGGACGCCATGGCCTCGGTGGCCTACGGGCCGGAGGCGATCGTGCTGGTGCTGGCGGCCGCCGGGACGGCCGGGCTCGGCTTCACGCTGCCCGTGACCCTGGCGATCGTGGTGCTGCTGGCCGTGCTCATCGCGTCCTACCGGCAGGTCATCGCCGCCTTCCCGAACGGCGGCGGCGCGTACGCGGTGGCCAAGGCCCGGCTGGGCCGGCGGACCAGTCTGGTGGCCGCGGCCTCGCTGATCGTGGACTACGTGCTGAATGTCGCGGTGTCGATCGCCGCGGGCGTGGCGGCACTGACCTCCGCGTTCCCGCAGCTGTTCCCCTACACGGTGTGGATCTGCCTGGCCGTGCTGGCCGGGATCACCGTGCTCAATCTGTACGGCATCCGCGAGAGCGCCCGCGCTTTCATGGCCCCGACCGCGGTGTTCGTGCTCGGCATCTTCGCGGTGATCATCGCGGGCCTGCTGCGGTCGGAACCGGCCACGGTCGCCACCGGCGCGGCGGTCGCGGAGAACGCACGCACCATCGGAATCCTGTTGCTGCTCAAGGCCTTCTCCAGTGGCTGCGCGGCCCTGACCGGGGTGGAGGCCATCGCCAACGCGGTGCCCAGTTTCGCCCAGCCCAAGGTCAAGCGCGCGCAGCGGGCCGAGGTGGCGCTGGGCGTGCTGCTGGGCCTCATGCTCCTCGGGCTGGCCACGCTGATCGGCAAGTTCTCGATCCACCCGATCGAGGGCACCACGATCCTGTCGCAGCTGACCGAGTCGGCACTGGGCCACGGAATCGCCTACTACATCGTGCAATTCGCGACCGTGATCCTGCTGGCGCTGGCGGCCAACACCTCCTACGGCGGCCTGCCCACGCTGACCAAGATTCTCGCCGACGACAATTCGCTGCCGCACCGGTTCGCGGTGAGCTCGCAACGACAGGTGTACCGGTTCGGTGTGCTGGCGCTGGGCGTGTCCTCGGCGGTACTGCTGGCCGCGTCCCGCGGCGATATGAACGCGCTGGTGCCGCTGTTCGCGATCGGCGTGTTCGTGGGCTTCACCATCGCCCAGGTCGGCATGGTCCGGCACTGGCTGGACGTGCGCACCCAGGGCTGGCAGTGGCGGGCGGCGCTGAACGGCTTCGGCGCGGTGCTCACCTGCGTAGCGCTGATCGTCACCACCGCAATGAAATTCACCGAGGGCGCGTGGCTGATCGTGGTCGTACTACCGCTGCTGGTGGTGGCCATGGAACGGATCCGCACGATCTACACCCGCATCGACGGCTGCCGCGGCGTGGGCTGTGTGCCCGCCGAGCCGAAGGCCACCGAGACCGCGATCGTGGTGCCGGTGTCGGAGGTGTCGGAGCTGAGCCGGGAGGCGCTCTCGGCGGCCATGTCGCTGGGCCGCGATGTCACCGCGGTGCACGTGTGCCTGCCGGGCGAGAACATCACCGTCTTCACCAAGGAGTGGGAGGCCTGGCATCCGGATGTGCGCCTGGTGCTGCTCGAGGACGGCGATTCGACGGTCGGCGGCCCGGTGGCGCGCTATGTCGCCGACCATTTCACCGGCCGCCGCAAGGTGGTGGTGATCGCCGAGATCGAGCCGCCCGCCGGGTGGAACCATGTGCTGCCCAGCCATCGCAGTGACGAGCTGGAGCGGGTGCTGCGCAAGATGAACGACACGGTGGTGTGCCACCTGCGGGTGCAGACCGCCTGATCCTCGAAAACCCGAGCGCGCCGCCGGAATTCACCGGCGGCGCGCTCGATTTGTTTGTGGCTCGGACGGTTTCGGGTGCGGCTCAGGCCGTACCGGCCGGGTACGACTCGGCCTGCTCGTCACGGAAGGTACGGATCAGCCCCTCCTGCACGACCACCGCCACCAGTTCCCCGGCCTGGTTCCAGATCCGCCCGCCGGTCAGCGCGCGGCCCGCACCCGCCGAGGGCGACTGCTGGTCGTAGAGCAGCCAGTCGTCGGCGCGGAACGGGCGCAGAAACCACATGGCGTGGTCGAGCGAGGCGTTCTGGGTGGGCTCGTCCGGGTGGATGACCTTGGACGAGCCGAGCAGGGTCATATCGCTCATGTACGCCAGGGTGCAGACGTGGAACAGCGGATCGTCGGGCAGCGCGTGCCGGTAGCGGAACCACACCTGCTGCTGGGCGGCGAGGCCGTCGCGGCGATCCACCTCCCCCTGCGGGATGGTGCGAATGTCCCAGTGCTCCCATTCGCGCATGGCCCACAGCCGTTCCGGGCTCATGGACTCCTTGGCGTCGGGCAATTCGGCCGGCGGCGGCACCGACGGCATCCGGTCCTGATGCTCGGGTCCCGCGTCGCCGACGTGGAAGGAGGCCGACATGGTGAAGATGGCCTCGCCGTTCTGCACGCCGGTGACTCGGCGCGTGCAGAAGGAGCGGCCGTCGCGGATGCGGTCCACCAGGTAGACGGTGGGCTGCTCCGGATTGCCCGGCCGCAGGAAATACCCGTGCAGTGAATGCACCTGATAGTGCGGATCCACCGTGCGTACCGCCGCCACCAGCGCCTGCCCCGCCACCTGCCCGCCGAATGTGCGTGGCAGCTGCGTCTTGGTGGACGCGCCACGGAAGATGTCGCGTTCGAGTTGCTCTATTTCGAGCGCCTCTTCGATCGTCGCCATGCACCCGTCCCTTCGCGTTTGTCGCGCTCAGGCTAACAACCGCGCAAATCTATCAATATCTCCACGATCGTTTCTGTTACGATACTTTCATGAGCTGGAAGCGCCGGACCCTCACCGCCGTGAGTTGCGTTGCCGCACTGGTGCTGTCGGCGGGCGGATGGGTGATCGTCCAGCACGACTTCGACATTCGCGCGGAGCGGGTCACCATCACCGGGGGCGCTCAACCGCTGCAGGGCACGCTGGCGCTACCGGAACACGGGGACGGACCGTTCGGGCTGGTGGTATTCGTGCACGGCGACGGCGCGGCCACCGCCGACCGCGACGAGTTCTACCGGCCGATCTGGGAGACCTTCGCGCAGGCCGGGTATGCGTCACTGGCGTGGGACAAGCCGGGTGTCGACGGCGCGCCGGGCAACTGGCTGGACCAGAGCATGCCGGATCGGGCCGCCGAGACCGAGGCCGCGATCGCATGGGCACGCGGGCGTCCGGACATCGACGCGGGCCGTATCGGCCTGTGGGGGATCAGCCAGGCCGGGTGGGTCCTGCCCGAGGTGGCGGTCCGGCATCCGGAGCTGCGGTTCATGATCGCGGTCGGCACGGCCGTCAACTGGATCCGGCAGGGCGAGTACAACCTGCGCGCCGAACTGCGCGAGCGGCACGCCTCCGACGACGAGATCGCCGCCGAGCTGCGGCGGCGCGAGAACGATCTGTCACTGCTGCGCGCGGGCGCGAGCTATGACCGATACCTCGCGGCCACCGCGGATTCCCCGCCCATGGCGGCGGACCGCTGGCGGTTCGTGAGCAAGAACTTCCGCTCCGATGCCACCGAAGCCCTTGCGCGGCTGCGGGTTCCGACGCTGCTGCTGCTCGGCGAGCACGACCTCAATGTCGATGTCGCCGAAACGGCGCGCGTGTACCGGGAATCGATACCCGCGAGCCTGCTCACCGTCCGGACCTTCCCGGACGCCTCGCACAACATCGTGAAGTTCGATCTCGACAAGCCCGACGGCCTGCGGTCCTTCCTGGTCGCACTGTTCGCGCCCCGATCCCTCTATGCCCCGGGCTATCTCGACGCGTTGCGCGAATACGCCGCCCAGCCACCGAACCACTGATGCTGCACAGGAGTACGTCATGAGGATCCTCGCCCTCGGCGCGGCGGGCGCGATGGGCGCCGCCGCCGTCGACACCGCCGCCCGGCTGCTGGGCGTCGAGCGGATCGTGATCGCCGATCGGGACGGGCAGGCCGCCGCGGCGGTGGCCCGGCGCCTCGCCGGCGCCCGGGTACCGGTGTCCGCGCGCCCGCTCGATGTCACCGACGCTCCCGCCCTGCGCGACGCGCTCGCGCAGGTCGATCTGGTGCTCAATACCGTCGGCCCCTACTACCGATTCGGCCGCACCGTGCTGAGCGCCGCGATCGACACCGGCACGCACTATCTCGATATCTGCGACGACTGGGAGCCGACGGTCGACATGCTCGGGCTCGATGACCGGGCACGCGCGGCCGGAGTGTGCGCGATCGTGGGAATGGGCGCCAGTCCCGGGATCAGCAATCTGCTGGCGGCGCTGGCGGCGGCCGAGCTCGACACCGTTCTGGACGCGTATACCGCGTGGCCGGTGGATGTTCCGGGCGCGGGCGGCGGTGCGGAGTCGCTGCTCGCCGACGAGCAGCCGACAGCGGCGGCCGTCCACTGGATGCAGCAGAGCAGCGGCAGTATCTCGGCGGTGACGGCGGGCCGGGTGGTCGCGCAGCGCCCTCTGCGCCCGGTCGAGCTCACCCTGCCCGGCGGGCGGCGCGGCACCGCCTACACCATCGGCCACCCCGAGCCGATCACCTTGCAGCGCAGCCTGAAACCGGTCGGCGACGCGGCCAACCTGATGGTGGTGACGCCGTCGACGCTGGCCTATCTGGAGATGCTGCGCCGCGATATCGACGCGGGCCGGCTCACCAATGAGGCGGCCGCGCAGGAGCTGGCGCGGCCGACGCTGGCGCGGATCGCCCGCTCGGTGCCGACGGCCCTGCGGACCCGGGGGCCGGGGAATCTGCCGCCGTTCTTCGCCGCTCTGTCGGGCCGGCGAGCCGGGCGCGAATATCGGGTGCTGGCACACCTGGACCCGTCGGTGGCCGGCGGCATCGATAAGCTGTTCGGCGATATGGCGCGGGCGACCGGGATGCCCTTGGCGCTGGGCATGTCCCAGGTCATCGACGGCCGCGCCCGCCGGCCGGGGGTGCATCCACCGGAGGCGGTCATCGACGCGTCGCGGTTCTTCGCGGATCTGGGCCGCGAATTCGGTGGCGGCTCACCGGTCGTCATCGAGCGGGAACCGGTCGGGTAGCACCGTGCATCGTGGAGTGAGGAGTACGCCGTGGACGATCTGATTCCGGCCACCGAGATTCCGACCCGGACGCTCGTGGAGAGCATGATCCGGGAGGACGCCACGATCGACGCCGGTGAGCTCTACGATGTCGCGGCCGTGCTCGGCATGAGCGATCAGCAGGTGCGGCTGTGCATCAAAAGGCTGGTGGCCGAGGGTCGATTCACGCACGAGGGGCGTGGGCGCAAGGCGGTGCTGCGCGCCACCGAGGACACCCGCGGGACCATCGAACCCGATCTGGAGTACTTGCGCTTCGCCTATGCCCAGGATCGCGGGGAGGTGCAGTGGGACGGCGTCTGGCATCTGGTGGCGTTCGCGGTGCCCGAGGCGAATCGGCAGGCGCGTGACGCCATGCGCGAGGACATCGTGTACCGCGGCGGCGCGCCGATCCAGGGCGGGCTGTATGTGTCGCCGCATGCATGGGAAGACCGAATCCGTTCCCTGGCAAGGAAACTCGGCATCGACGGGCAGCTCACCACGCTGTCGACCGATGAGCTCTCGGTCGGGGGGATCACCGGGGGTGCCGAGCTCGCGGCGCGATTGTGGCCGTTGGACCGGCTGGCCGCCGGGCACGAGCGGCTGCTCGCGGCCGCCGAGCGCACCCTGCCGGCGCTGCGCACCGCGGATCCGACCCGGCAGCTCTCGCTGGCAATCACTTTGGCGAGCGAGTTCGATCGTGCCGTCGTGTCCGATCCGCTGCTGCCGCCGGAGCTGCTTCCCGAGCACTGGATCGGGGTGACCGCGCGCGCCGCCGTGGCGGACTGCTGGGCGGCGCTGAATGCCGCTCCCCTGCCGCCGATTCGGCTGTTCCGCTGGTACGCGGAGGCGGTCGCCGAGATCACCACCCCCACCGGCGCCCGGGATTAGACCGACAGCACATCATCCCCCGGCCCGGTCGTGGCGGTGACCCGGAACCCGGAAAATCCTTACGGTTTGCTTACGCCCAGCGGTGGCAGCATGTGCTGACGGGCTCACGCTCGATGAGGGACATCGCTGAAACGGGGGGTGCCAGTGTTGGCAATAGCCGAGGTCGATCAGGCCTTGGCCCGGCTCGATGCCGACCATGGTGAAATCGCCGCGAATCTCGCGGAGCCGGAAAACGATCCAGGCGTCCGGTTTCTGGACGGGGTGCCGCTGACGGGTGCGAGCGCCATCGGCCATCCACTGCCGGAGCGGCCCGATGGCGACGATGCCCTCGCGCTGCACGAGCTACTCCATTCCGCCCCTTGCGATCTCGCCGCCACCACCCGCGCGGTGGCCGAGTTTCAGCGGGCTATCACCGAGAAGACGGCATGACCATGACCCACTGCCTGCGGCCGGATTGCGGCGGCACCATTCAGGACGGCTTCTGCGACGAATGTGGGCTGGCGCCTGCCGCACCGGCACAGCACGTTTCGGCACCGGTCCTCGCGGCCACCTTCACCGAGGCCGCGCCGACGCCCGATGGGCATCCGGTTTCCCGGACCGGGGTGGGCTCGGCCCGCTCGGGCCGGCAGAGCCGCCGCGGCTCCAGCCGCTCCTCCTCCCGCTCGACCCGCACCGCGCGGTCCAGCCGGGGCCGCCTGGGCGCGGGCCTGGTGTCGATTCCGCAGGTGCCCTACCGGGATCCGTCCACGGCGGTCATGGCCGATCCGCAGGTGCCCGAGCACGAACGCTTCTGCAGCAACTGCAATCAGCGGGTGGGCCGCGGCCGCGAGGGGGTGCCGGGCCGCACCGAGGGCTTCTGCCGCCAGTGCGGCACCGCCTACTCCTTCACCCCGAAGCTGACGGCCGGAGATCTGGTGGCCGGGCAGTACGAGGTGCTGGGCTGTCTGGCCCACGGCGGCCTGGGCTGGATCTATCTGGCCCGCGACCGCAATGTCAGCGACCGCTGGGTGGTGCTCAAGGGCCTGCTCGACACCGGTGACGCCGACGCCCTGGCGGCGGCGGTGGCCGAGCGGCAGTTCCTGGCGTCGGTGGAGCACCCGAACATCGTCAAGATCTTCAACTTCGTCCGCCATCCCGACCCCCGCACGCAGGAGCCGGTCGGCTACATCGTCATGGAGTACATCGGTGGGGCATCGCTGAAAGAGCTGCGCTCCCAGCATGATCCGGCCGGACGGCTGCAGCCGTTGCCGCTGGCCCGGGGGCTGGCCTACATTCTCGAGATCCTGCCCGCGCTCGGCTACCTGCACGGCTTGGATCTGCTGTACTGCGATTTCAAGCCCGACAATATGATTCAGACCGAGGAGCAGCTCAAGCTCATCGACCTCGGCGCCGTCCGGCACATGGACGACGAGGACAGCGCCGGGTTCAAGACCGACGGCTACTGTGCGCCGGAGCTGGAAACCCAAGGCGCGTCGGTGGAGTCGGATCTGTTCACCGTGGCGCGGACACTGGCCGTGCTGACCTTCAACTTCGACTACCAGCACGCCTACCGGTACACCCTGCCGCCCGCGACGGAGGTGCCGGTGCTGGCGCAGTTCCCGTCGTTCCGGCGGCTGCTCGAGCGCGCCACCGCCGCCGACCCGAACGAGCGGTTCGGGTCCGCCTCGGAGATGGCCGAGCAGGTCACCGGCGTGCTGCGCGAGGTGGTGGCCGCCGAGGACGGGCAGCCGCGGCCGGCGCTGTCGACCGTGTTCAGCGGCGAGCGTGCGGCTTTCGGCGCCGACCCGCAGCAGTGGCCCGCGACACCGGACCCGCTCGCCATCGTGGCGGCACTGCCGGTGCCCATGGTCGATCCGTCCGATCCCGCGGCGGGCTTCCTGGCCACCACCTCGATCGGTGATCCCCGGCAGCTGGTGACCGCGCTGGAGGCCGCACCGGTGTCCTCGCCGGAGGTGGCCCTGGCACTGGTCCGCGCCCGCATCGAGAGCGGCGACTTCGACACGGCCACCGCCGAACTCGCCGCACTGGAGGAGTCGGAGGACGCCGACTGGCGGATCACCTGGTATCGCGGGGCGACCGCCCTGGCCCGCCGCGACTGCACCGCCGCCCGCGAGCATTTCGACACCGTCCACGGCATGCTGCCCGGTGAGGCCGCGGCCAAGCTGGCGCTCGCTGCGGCCCGGGAGTGCGCGGGTGAGTTCGACGCCGCGTCCCGGCTGTACCTGCAGGTGTGGCGGACCGACCACGGATACCCCAGTGCCGCCTTCGGTCTGGCCCGCACCCGGCTGCAGGAGCGCGATATCGACGGCGCCATCGCCGCCGCGGAATCGGTGCCCGCCGGCTCCAGCCATCACACCGCCGCCCAGCTCGCCGCCTTCGGCGCGCAACTCGCGGGCGGGTCGGACCGGCACGGGTATCTCGTCGCCGCCGGCGCTCGCCTCAGCGGTCTGCCGCTGGATCCGGAGCACAGGGCGTGGCGCAGCATTGCCGTCCTCGACGCCGCGCGCACCCTGGCGGCCGCCCAGCCGGTCGAGCCGGGCGCGACGGTGCTGGGCTGCCGATTCGCCGATCGCGAGCTGCGGACCGCGCTGGAATCCCAGTTCCGGACACTGGCGCGACTGGCCCCCGACAAAGTGACGCGGCGGGATCTGGTGAACCGCGCCAATGCCATTCGCCCCGTCAGCTGGGTGTGAGCCATGACGACGACACTCGAGGAGACGACCGACGTGTGCCCGGCGTGCGGAGCGCGATGCGCCGACGGCGACCGATTCTGCGAGGACTGCGGCGCAGCGCTGACCGGTGAGATCACGCCGGCGGCCGTGCCCGACCGGTGGCAGCTCGACCTCGGCGCGCTCGCCGCGGTCAGCGATCGCGGGAAACGGCACGCGCACAACGAGGATGCGATGGCGCTGCGCGTCCTCGACGGCACCCGGATCCTGGTGGTGTGCGACGGGGTGTCCAGCTCCGAGCACGCCGCCGACGCCGCCCAGCGGGCCGCCGCCACCGCCGCGGACCGGCTGGCGGCCGCGCTCGGCGCGGGTCTCGGCGCGGAGGGGGCGACCCTGCTGGCCATCGGCGCGGCGGCCGAAGCCGTTGCGGCCCTGGGTGATCGGGGCGAACTGACACCGTCCTGCACCATCGTGACCGCGGCGGTCACCGCGACCGCGGTCACCGTCGGGTCCATCGGCGACAGCCGCGCCTACTGGCTCACCGCCGACCCCGCGGCCACCCCGCCGCGCCGGTTGAGCATCGACGATTCGGTGGCGGCCGGGCTGGTGGATCTGGGCGTCGACGAGGTGACCGCCATGTCCATTCCCGACGCGCACACCCTCACCGCCTGGCTCGGGGCCGACGCCGACGGCGTCGAACCCCATCTGCGCACCTTCGTCCCGGACGGGCCGGGCGCGGTGCTGCTGTGCAGCGACGGACTGTGGAACTACTACCCCGACGCCGCCGCGCTCACCGCGCTCGCCCTGCCGTCCGCTCTGACCGACCCCCGCGCCGCGGCCCACCAGCTGGCCGATCGGGCGCTGGCCGCCGGCGGCGGCGACAACATCACCGTCGCCGTCGCACCGTTTCCCGCCCTCTCGAGGAATGACCGATCATGAACGACCCCTTGGGTTTCCGCATCGACACCTTCCAGAACGAGTACCTGCCCGCCGGTGCGACGCGGGTCGACGCGGTCGTCACCGTGAGCGCGACCGGCGGCGGCGCGATACCGGGCGGCGGCGGGGCGGCCGAGGTGATCATCGTCGACTGCTCGGGCAGCATGGACCACGCCTACGGCAAACTGGCCGCCGCCAAGAACGCCACCGCCGCCGCCATCTCGGCGGTGCGCGACGGCGTGGACTTCGCCGTGGTGGCGGGCACCGACCAGGCGCGCATGGTGTACCCGGTCACGCCGTCGCTGATCACCGCCTCCCCCGGCAACAAGGCCAATGCCATTGCGGCCGTGCAGAACCTGCGCGCCGGGGGCGGCACCGCGATCGGCACCTGGCTGCGGCTGGCGCGGCAGCTGTTCGGGGACCGGGCCGGGCTGCGCCACGCCATCCTGCTCACCGACGGCCGTGACGAGCACGAGACGCCGCAGCAGCTCGACGCCGAAATCCAGGCCAGCACCGGGGTGTACGTGTGCGACTGCCGCGGCGTCGGCACCGATTGGGAGATCGCGGAACTGCGCAAGATCTCGAGCGCGCTGCTCGGCACCGTCGACATCGTCGCCGACCCCCGGGATCTGGTGGCCGACTTCCAGGCCATGACCACCACCGCCATGGGCAAGTCGGTCGCCGATGTCGCGCTGCGGCTGTGGACCCCGCGCGGGGCCACCGTGAAATTCGTCAAGCAGGTCGCGCCGGAGCTGCTGGACCTGACCGGGCGGCGCACCGAAACCGGCACGCAGACCGGCGAATACCCGACCGGCTCCTGGGGTGGCGCGGAGAGCCGCGACTACCACATCTGCGTCGAGGTCGCGCCCGGCGGACTCGGCGATGTCATGCTCGCCGGGCGGGTCGCGCTGGTGCGCGGCAGCGGGGATCGGGCCGAGGTGCTGGGGCAGGGACTGATCAAGGCCGTGTGGACCGACGACGTCGCCCAGTCCAGCAAGATCAGCCCGGAAGTGGCCCACTACACCGGGCAGGCCGAACTCGCCGGGGTCATCCAGGAGGGCCTCGCCGCGCGCCGCGACGGCGACCTCGACACGGCCACCAGGAAACTCGGGCGCGCGGTGCAGATCGCCGCGGCCTCCGGCAATGCGGACACGGCCAAACTTCTGGAGGGCGTGGTCGACGTGCTCGATGCGCGGACCGGGACCGTGCGGCTGAAGTCCGCGGTGCGCAAGGCCGACGAGATGACCTTGGACACGCGGTCGACCAAGACCTCCCGCGTGCACAAGCGGTGAGGGGACGACCATGCTGACCTGTCCGGCGGGACACGATTCGGTGGCCGGCGACTACTGCGATGTGTGCGGGCTGCTCATGGACCCGGGCGAGAAACCCTCGCCCGCACCGGAACCCACGGGGGTGCCGTGCCCGGTGTGCGGCGAGCCGCAGACGGGACGGTTCTGCGAGGGGTGCAGTTACGACTTCGTGGCGGGCGGGCCCGGGGTGACGCGGGCCGCGCCGGCTGCCACGGTGGTCGTGCCGGCACCGACCGTGGTCGCGCCCGCGCCGGCGATGGGCGCGCCGCCCGCGTTCGAGGTACCCGGAACCACGTGGACGGCAACCGTTTTCGCTGACCGCGAGTACTTCGACACCATGCGCAGCGAGGACGACGACGTCGAATTCCCCGGGTACTGCCCCGAACGCGTCTTCGCGCTGCAGGGCACGCAGGTCCGGGTGGGCCGCTACAGCGCCTCCAAGGGCATCGATCCCGAGATCGATCTCACCGGTCCCCCACAGGATCCGGGCATTTCGCACCTGCACGTGCTGTTCGTCGCCCAGCCCGGAAACGGCTGGGCCGTCATCGATCTCGGCTCCACCAACGGCACCCGCGTGAACGCGGCCGCCGATCCCATTCCGCGTGGGCAGGCGGTGCCGGTGCGATCCGGTGATCGGATCCACCTGGGCGCGTGGACCACTCTCACCCTGAAGCAGGACACCCCGTCATGACGACGATGCTCACCCGTCCCCAGACTGCACGCACCGAGGCCGATCCGGGCGCGCTCGCGCGGCTGCGCGGACTGCTGCCCGGGCGGTCGGACACGCCGGGCTGGATCCGGCTGCTGGCCATCGCCGCGGTCGTGCTCACCGCGGTGACCGCGCTGGTGATGGCCGCCGACGCACGAACGACCCGGCACGGTATCGACGTCATCGGCAACCACACGGCACCGACGGTGACCGCCACAGAGGATCTGTACTTCGCGCTGGCGGACATGGACGCGCAGCTGGCGAATGTGCTGCTCGCCGGAAACGATTCGACGCTGGCGAGCGTACGCAAGAACGCCCTGACCGCCTACGAGCAGCGGCGCGTGCAGGCCGACGCCGACCTGCAGCAGGCCATGACCATCGCCACCAATGACGATGCGTCCCGCCAGATCCGGGAGCTGCTCGACAAGTTCGGACAGTACGAGGCACTGGCCGCGGACACCTTCCAGCTCGGCGATCTCGACCGCGGGGCAGCGGGACAGCCCTCGGCACGCACCCTGGAGGCCTACCGGGCGGCGACGGGGATGGTGCCGGAGCTGCTGTCGCGCGCCCAGAAACTGGCCGACACCAACAGCGGTGTGCTGAGCCAGGCGTACCAGGACAGCGAGCACACCACGGTCGCGGCCCGCGTGCGCATCGCCGTGCTGGGGCTGCTGCTGCTCGTCGTGCTGGCGGGATTGCAGGTCGTGCTGCGGGTGATGCTGCACCGGCGGGTCAACCCGGCGCTGGCCGCGACCACCGTGCTGATGCTGGGGGTGCTGACCGGCGGCTACCTCGCGAATGCCTCGGCGGCACACCAGCTCACCGTCGCCAAGCAGGACGCCTTCGACTCGCTGCTGGCGCTGCGGCAGGCGCGGGCGCTGAGCTACGACGCCAATGCCGACGAGAGCCGGTACCTGCTCGACCCCGCACGCGCGGCGACATACCAGCAGAGCTACTTCGAGAAAGCGCAGCGACTGGCCGGCGTCCAGGTGCGCGGCGTCGACGACTACGCGGGCGCGCTCGACCAGGCGATCGGCGCACACAGCGGCGATCTCGCGCAGGCCATCAGCGCCGACTCCTTCCTCGGCCAGGAACTGCGCAACATCACCTTCTCCGGCGAGCGCCAGGCCGCCGAGCAGAACCTGCTCACCTATCAGGCCTACCAGCACGACGATCACGCGCTGCGCGGACTGGCGGGCTCGGATCTGCGGGCGGCCATCGCCCTCGACACCGGTGCTTCCAACGACCACTTCGCCGCCTACGACAAGGCCCTGGTGTCGACCATCGACATCAACCAGCACGCCTTCGACACCGCGATCACCCAGGGCGAGAGCGATCTGTCGGGCTGGAGCACCTGGCTCCCGTACGGCGCGGCCGTGGTCGTCGCGGTGCTGGTGCTGCTCGGTGTCCGCCCGCGCCTGGCCGAGTACCGCTGACCGGAGGTGACCGGGCACCAGACCTCGGCCAAGATGGTCTCGTGCCCGATTTCACCGCCATCAGCCCCGACGCCCTGTACGCACTCATCGCCGAGCGGGCCATGACGCTGGCGGGGTATGCGGTGATCGCGGTCGACGGCGCGGATGCCGCAGATCCGCTCACCGTCGCGAACGGCGTCGCCGAACTCCTGCGCACCCGGGGCCGTCCCGCCGCGGTGGTGTCGCTGCATGATTTCGTGCGGCCCGCCTCCGTGCGCCTGGAATACGATCGCGACAGCGAATTCACCTACCGCACCGGGTGGTTCGACTACGCGGCGCTGAATCGTGAAGTCCTCAAACCGCTCCGGGACACCGGGCGCTACCTGCCCGCGCTCTGGGATGAACGCGCCGATCGCTCCGCCCGCGCTCGCATCCGCACCGCCGACGACACCACGGTGCTGTTCATCGCCGGACCCATGCTGCTCGGGCGCGGACTGGACTTCGATCTGACTGTCGGCCTGCGCATGTCGGCGGGGGCGCTGCGCCGCCGGACGGACGCCGCGAGCCTGTTCACCGTGGACGGGCTGCTCGAGTTCCAGCGCGAGCACGCCGAAGAACCCGATATCCAGGTCGCCTGGGACCATCCGGACCGGCCGGCGATCCGGGTCGGCTGAACCCGCCCGACAATCCTGATCGGCCGAGCCGCGGAACGGAACTCAGCGCGATTCCGCCTGCTCCGCCAGGGCCCCGAACGCCGCCTTGGGCTCCCAGGTCAGCGAACCGCTTTCGGGCTGAAGGACTTTCACCAGTCCCGGGCTCGCCAGGTCCAGGTCGAATGCGAGGTCGTCGCGGTGCGGCAGGTCGTAGCGGGCGAAGCAGTAGTAGAAGGCGGCGTCCACGCCCGCGGTATCGAGGATGCCGAGCAGGTCGGTGAGGTGGTCGGCCTGGGCGGGCTCGTCACGCTCGTAGACGCCATCGAGGCGTAGCGGCCTCGCGGTGTCCGGGTCCCATTCGATGATGTCGAAGCCGTGCGGGCCCGCATCGGGCGCGCCGCGGAAGGACGGGCAGCCGAATTCGGTGATGGCCACCGGCTTTCCGAGCTGCTCACCCTGAGCGACGTAGGCGCGCATGGTGTCCCGATAGCCGGGGGCCAGCTCCGCGCCGCGGTATCCGGCGTCGGTGGCGAGGATGTCGAAGAGCTCCCAGTCGACCTGCTCGAACGGCAGGCTGCAATAGGTCAGCCTGCCGCGGAACCGGTCCCGGGCGATCGCGGCGGCGCGGGCCAGGAGATCGTTGACGCGAGCGGGGATTCCGGCGAGCGCGGCCTGACCCGCCGGGGTGCGGAGGGCGGCGGCCCGCTCGGCCAGGGTTTCGCCGGGCAGGTAACCGAGCACGAACATGGCGAGCTCGGACCCGACCGCCAGCACGATCTCCGCGCCGCTCGCACGCAGGCGTTCCGCGTGTTCGGCGCAGTCGGCGACGACGGCGAGGACCTCGTCCTCGGTGACGTCGTTCAGGAACGGGCACACCCAGACCTCCAATCCGGCGGCCGCGGCCTCGGAGGCCGCCAGATTCAGCCGTTCCGGGTACCCGCCGGTGATGCGGACCGCGCCGCAGTGCAGGTCAGCGCGGATGACTCGCATGTCCTCTCGGACCCGTGCGATATCGAACGGCTCGTGGGTGCTGCTGCCCAGGTTCACGAAGCCGGTGTCGTAGCAAACGCCGATCGCTCTCATCGGCTACCTCCTCCATTTACGGTACTGTTCGTACCCTAGTTGCGACCATAGCCCGCTGCGAACCGGTCTCGCAAGGTACGCTCAGTACCGTTATGAGCGAATCGACAGAGCGCCCGACCCGCCGCCGCGGCCCGGCACTGGAACAGGCGATCCTGCGCGCGGCCGTGGACGAACTGCTCGAATCCGGATACCCCGGGATGACCATGGATGCCGTCGCCGCCCGGGCGGGCACCAACAAGAACGCCATCTACCGGCGCTGGCCCAACCGCGCCGCACTGGGCGTCGCGGCGTATCGGCAATTGACCTCGGCAGCGCTCGAACTGCCGGACACGGGCGCCCTGCGTGCGGACGCGCTGGAGTTGTTGCGCCGCGCCAACTCCCATCTGTCCTCGCCGCTCGGCGAGATCCTGCGCAGCCTGCTCTCCCAGCTCGCGAACGAGCCCGAACTGCTCGCGCAATTGCGGGAACAGTCCGGGGACGCGGGGACCCGGCCGTGGCTCACCATCCTCGAGCGGGCGGCCGACCGCGGCGAGGCCCCGCCCGCGGCGTGCGTGGCCCGGGTCGCCACCACGCCGATCGACCTGCTGCGCAACGAGTTCGTGACGCGCGGCGTGCCGACGGTGCCCGACGACGTGCTGGTGGACATCGTCGACACCGTGTACCTGCCACTGATCCGCGGCTATTCGGCTGCGAGTCACCACCGGGGCGAGATCAGGCCGCCCAGGGCGAATCGAGAATGACCTCGACGAAGTCGCCGCGCCGGAATCCTGGCGAGAAGTGTTCCAGGACATCGGCTTTCACATTCCCGAAGGTGGTGTCCGGGCGATGGGCGATCCCGTCGGTGAAGGCGGCCAGGATGCGGCGCTTGAAATCCGGGCGCGGGTGGGCGCGGATCACCGCGGCGCGCTGCTCCTCGGTGACATCGTCGTAGCCGATGCCGAGCACATCGAGCTCGACACCGGCGGTGACCAGGGCGATCTCGGGTGCCATGTGGGCCGGGATCTCCGGGGTGGTGTGCAGAGCGATTGCGGTCCAGGCGATCTCGGCCCGCTCGGCGGGGATGCCGTGCGCGCGCAGGAAGGCCCGGGCTTCGTCCGCGCCGTCGATCTCGAAGCGCTGCCGGGAATCCTGGTGCCGGGGTGTCAGACCCAGGTCGTGGAACATGGCCGCCACGTAGAGCAGTTCGGGGTCGTAGCCGAGCCCGCGGCGCGCACCCTGCAGCGCACCGAACAGGTAGACCCGGCGGGAGTGATCGAAGAGCAGTTCGCCCGCGGTGTCGCGGACCAGTTCGGTGGCCTCGCGGGCCAGAGCGCTGTCGGGGATGGCGATATCGGCAATGTGTTCCATGGCAACCACACTCGCCGAACCGATAGGAGCGGCACCGTGTCTTTCCGGACAGGAACCCCACAGATCCGGACATGCCCGAGTGCTAGGTTCGGGTGGGTGGGCAGGAAGCGAATGGCGGTGCTGGCCTTCGACGGCGTCCGGCTGCTCGATGTCACCGCCGTACTGGAGGTGCTGAGCACCGCCGCCGGGTCGGGCGCGCGCTATGACGTGACGCTGTGCTCACCGGATGGCGCACCGGTCACCACCGCGGCGGGTACGCGCCTGCTCGTCGACGCGGCTGCGGCCGAGGTGGGCCGCGTGCACACGCTGATCGTGCCGGGCGACGACCGGTTTCCGCACTCCCCCGTCGACAGCGCGATTCTGGACGCCGTTCGCGCCCTGTCGCCGTCCACGCGCCGCACGGCTTCGGTGTGCACGGGCGCTTTCGTCCTGGCGCAGGCCGGTTTTCTCGACGGCCGCCGGGCGACCACACATTGGCGGCATGCCGCCCGGCTGGCCCGCGCGTACCCGTCGATCACGGTCGAACCGGATGCCATCTACATTCGCGACGGCAAATACCTCACCTCGGCCGGAGTCAGCGCGGGTCTCGACCTGACCCTGGCCCTGGTCGAGGAGGACGAGGGCGCCGACCTCGCCCGCGAGGTGGCCCGGGAACTGGTCGTCTTCCTGCGACGGCCAGGCGGGCAATCGCAGTTCTCGGTGGCGTCCCGCACCGCGGTGCCGCGCCGGGACGATGTGCGCGCCGTCGTCGACGAGGTGTTCGCCGACCCGGCCGCCGACCATTCGCTCACCGCCATGGCGGCCCGCGCCGCCGTGAGCACCCGGCAGCTCACGCGCCTGTTCCGCGACGAACTCGACACCACCCCGGCGGTATTCGTGGAATCGGCGCGCGTCGAGGCCGCACAGGCGATGCTGGAGGCCGGGGCCTCGGTCACCGCCGCCGCCCACCGATCCGGTCTGGGCAGCGAGGAATCCTTGCGCCGCATCTTCTTCCGGCGCTTCGGCATCACCCCGTCCGCCTATCGGGCCCAGTTCCGGACCGCGCGCCGGGCCTGACCGGACGGTGCCGGCGCGGTCAGGCCGTCCCGGACTCGAGCAGGGCCTTGGCGCGATCCAGACCGGAAACCTCTGCGGTCATGGTCTTCTGGACCGGGCGGTTCATGAGCAGCTTCTTGAAGCCCGACAGTTCCGCGGCCAGCGAGAAGGTCACCGCGGTGCCCGCCGCCACCGGCGCGAAGGCATAGGTGACCGTGGGACGCAGCGGTCCCGCGATGCCCTTCAGGACGACCTTCTCGTTCGGGAGGTACTCGGTGATCTGGACGTCGGCGGGGATGCCCCGGCCGCCGGGACCCGAGACCGTCTGACGGTAGACGGTGCCCACGGCGGGCGGGCCTTCGGCGGTGATCTGCTTGACGCCGGTACGCCAGCGGGCGCTGTTGGTCGAGTCGGCGAAGAAGGCGAACACTTCGTCGATGGGGCGGGCGATGGTCACCGTACGGGACGCGGCGGGCATGGCGGTCCTTTCGCCTCAGGGGTGTTCGGCAGCGATGCTGGTTCATGACACCAGCAACCGGGCGGCCGGGCCACCACCCGGGCGGCGTGTCCGCGCCCGGATTCGCAGCGCCAGCAACGACCCGGTGACGGACATGACATAGGCCAGGACACGGGTGAGCCACCCACAGGTGAAGTGGTCGATTACCAGCATGCTGGCTCCTTGCCGGAATGGCTGTTCATGACGATTCACCGGTGACTGAGCCGAAGACTGGCGAGGAAGTACCAGGCAGTAAATATTTGTCGCAGTACAGTCCGCAACAATTAGCTGGGGTTTGCTGAACGGTATGCACGCAGGTAGCCGCCGGTATGGGCGGGCCCGGAGCACCGCGGCTGCCACGTATGCGGTCATTGACACCTGGCACCCACCCGGCAACCCGGCAAGGGCCGAAGGTCACTCGTGCACAATGCGATTGCGGAACAGTGCACAATGCCACCGCGAAACCACCTGAGATCCTCGGTCTGCCGACTTCGGCAAGAATCTCCAATTCCGTCCGATACCAACGGATTCCCCGACCGATTGAACGACCTATCCGTCCCCGCTCCGGGCGGTTCTCACCGCGCGATCCCGCTGATACGGTTCCGCTCCGGTCCAGAGCAATACAAATCAAGGGGATTCATGACGTACCAAGGTGTTCCGGCTCCGGGATATCCGATGCAGCCGCCACCGCCCAAGAAGCGGAAGATCTGGCCGTGGATCGTGGGGGCACTGCTGCTGTTCATCGTGCTGCCGTTCGCAGCCTGCACAGCGGTGTTCGGCAAGGCCGCGAACGACGTCGCCAAGGAGTCCAAGCGCACCGTGGATGTGCGCTACGAGGTGACCGGGTCCGGCGAAGGCACATACGTCAAGCCGTCGATCACCTACAGCATCGGCGACACGGGATCGGGGACGAACACAGCGGCACAACTGCCGTGGAGCAAGGATGTCACCCTGACCGGCTTTCTCAAGATGGCCACCCTCACCGCGACGGCCGCCGACGATGACAGTGCGACCATCACCTGCCGCATCGTGCAGGGCGACAAGGTGCTGGTGGAGAACACGGCCACCGGTTCGCTGGCCATGGCCACCTGCACCACGGATCTGAGCAATATCATCGGCAGCAAGTGAACGACAATCGCCGGGTGGTTCGAAGACCACCCGGCGATGTCGAATCAGATTGTCGCGGAGCCGTTTACCGGCCGGAGCCGACTACCAGCCGCGCTCGGCGAGGCGGTGGGGCTGGGGGATCTCCTCGACATTGATGCCGACCATGGCCTCACCCAGGCCGCGCGAGACCTTCGCGAGGACATCGGGGTCGTCGTAGAAGGTGGTGGCCTTGACGATGGCGGCAGCACGCTCGGCCGGGTTGCCGGACTTGAAGATGCCCGAGCCGACGAAGACGCCCTCGGCGCCGAGCTGCATCATCATGGCGGCATCGGCGGGGGTGGCGATGCCGCCCGCGGTGAACAGCACGACGGGGAGCTTGCCGGTCTCGGCGATCTCGGCGACCAGCTCGTAGGGGGCCTGCAGTTCCTTGGCCGCGACGTAGAGCTCGTCCTTCGGCAGGGAGGTCAGGCGGCGGATCTCGTCGCGGATCTTGCGCATGTGGGTGGTGGCGTTGGAGACGTCGCCGGTGCCGGCCTCACCCTTGGAGCGGATCATGGCCGCGCCCTCGGTGATTCGGCGCAGCGCCTCGCCCAGGTTGGTCGCGCCACACACGAACGGGACGGTGAAGGCGAACTTGTCGATGTGGTTGGCGTAGTCGGCCGGGGTCAGCACCTCGGACTCGTCGATGTAGTCGACACCCAGCGACTGCAGGATCTGCGCCTCGACGAAGTGACCGATGCGGGCCTTCGCCATGACGGGGATGGAGACGGCGTTGATGATGCCGTCGATCATGTCCGGATCCGACATGCGGGACACGCCACCCTGGGCGCGAATGTCGGCGGGGACCCGCTCCAGCGCCATGACCGCGACGGCGCCGGCATCCTCGGCGATCTTGGCCTGCTCCGGCGTGACGACATCCATGATCACACCGCCCTTCAGCATCTCGGCCATGCCGCGCTTGACGCGGGCGGTACCGATGGTGGGGGTGGTGTCGGGCGTGGTCACGGCAAACTCCTGGGTCATGTGGGCCAATCGGTCGGATCGCTCGGAATCGAACAGGTCGATTCTAGGCGGCGCTTTCAGGCCACTTCATAGCCAGTCCGACACGACTGGACTGCCCGCTCCGCAAGGGATGACGGGCGTCACAGCGCCAGGGTTACCGCGTCGCCACTAGAGCGGTCCGACGACGAAAATCGTCGCCCAGTACTCGGCCGCGGCCGGACCCATCAACGGCTCCAGGAAGTCATAGAGCAGGTAAGACACGAAGAATTTTCCACCTTCCACACACGGTCCGCCGATTCCGTTGCGCGGCAAACCTTCCCAGGGACCCTAGCCGAGACTGCGCCACAGATCACGGAAGGTCCGGGAAGCCGCCGGTCAGCCCAGGGTGTAGACGTACCGGCTCGTAGGCACCAGATCCAGGTTCAGGTGCGCGCCGAAGCGGACGACGCTCTCCATCATGGCGGTCACGCGCCGCTGCAGTTCCGCGTCGTCCCCGCCGCTGCCGTAGAAGGCATGTGCGCTGGTCATGGCCGCCATCGGGAACAGTTCCTCGACGAGGGCGTCGACCCGCTTGCCGTCGGTGATCGCCTCGGTGACGGTGTTCTGGACGTAGCCGAACGTGTCCTGCGTCTCGATAGCCACTGGCGTGTGCAGGACGTGCCACCGATGCAGCCACTCCTCGCGCGTCAGGTCCTCGGGAATCCGCAGAATCGCGATATTCGCCAGCGCGTCGGTCCGGACCCCGTCCTCGACCACCGGGGGCTCGATGGGCCGGCGCTCATCCACGACCCAGCCGTTCACGTCGTCCGCCACCGTCCGCAGCACATCGGTGACCGCCGCGTGCCCGCCCTCGGTCCACACGCTCACGATGGCGTCGATCGGCGCGTCATAGGTGGTGTGCTTCACCTGCGCGGCCTCGACATCGGCATCCCGCACATTCACCTGATAGGCCGTCACCCCCACCCCGGCCAGCTCTTTGCGCAGCTCCTCGCCCCGCAGCCGCTCCCCCAGCCCCGCGCCCCACAACACATACATCAACTTCATGCCGTAAGTCCTTGCCACAGATCGCCATTGATCGCCCCACCGTAGCCCCGCCCGCCGCCCGGAATGCGAGCTTTCAGCCGCCGATCCCACCCACCGGACCGAGGCCGGCGGTTGTCAGCGGATGGAGCGGACTTCGGGGTCGATGTCGGAGTCGGCGGCCGCGATGGCCTCGGCGAGGAGTTGGTCGAGGTGGTAGGGGTAGACGGTCTCGCCGGAGTGGTCGATCTGGGCGATGTCGGTGGGGGTGCACCATTTGCTGCCGGTGATGGAGCGGCGTTCGATGTAGTCGAGGTTGGTGGGAACCGGGTCGAACGCCTTGGCACGCAGCGCGAAGAAGAGTTCCTCCGAGCGGATGAGTTCGCCGTTGAAGGGGAACACCGCGACCCGGCGCCAGAGGGGGCCGCGCAGGGCCGAGGAGTCGGCGGCGTGGCCGGTTTCCTCGTAGAGCTCGCGGATCGCGGCCTCTCGCAGGGTTTCCCCGGGGTTGACGCCGCCGCCGATGGTGAACCAGAACGGGACGTCGGGGACCTTGGGGTCGACGCCCTGCAGCAGCAGGACGCGGTCGTTCTCGTCGACCAGGACCACGCGGGCCGAGGTGCGGACGGTGTCGACGTCGAGGCCGGTGGAGGCGGCGGGGGTGACCCGTTCGGCGATCTCGAAGTAGGTCGGCAGCGGTGCGGTACCGCCGAGGTGCAGCCAGCGGACCAGGCGGCGGGTGCGCAGGGCGAGGGTGTCGCGCACCGCGTCGTTGTGGAAGCGGCGGGCGATGAGGACCCGGGCCTCGGCATCGGCGAGCTCGGCCACCAGCTGGGGCGGCAACAGGGCGATGTCGACCGCGGACAGGGCGGCGGCGAGCTGGTTCTCGACGGTTTCGCGGTCGCGCCAGTTGGAGCGTTCGGCCCGGTCGGCCAGGGCGGTCAGCCGGCGGGCCTGCTCGACCAGGGACGGATCGTAGAGCCCGGCCAGGGTGGTGGCCACCGAGCGCCCCACCACCGCGCGCCGGGCCAGGGCCGCGTCCAGCGCGTGGCGGGCCTGGTCGGTGCGCACGTGCAGGCGGTCGAGGCGGTTGGCGGTGGTGTAGGCCCAGACCGCGGCGGTGACGATGAGGGCCGCGACGAGGGCGAGGACCAGGATGGTCGTCGCGGAGAAGGTGATCATCCGGCGGTCCTGACGCGCACGTCGCCGACGGTCACGGTCTCGTACACCCGCAGGATCTGCTCGGCCACGACCGGCCAATCATATTCGCCGACAACCTGATTCGCGGTGCGGATGAACTCCTCGCGCCGGGCGTCGTCGGTGAGCATGCCGCTGATCGCCTCGCCCAGCCGCGCCGAGTCCCCGACCGGCACCAGCTGGCCCGCGGTGCCGTCGCGCAGCACCCGGCGGAAGGCATCGAGATCGCTGGCCACCACGGCGGTCCCGGCGGCCATGGCCTCGACCAGCACGATGCCGAAGCTCTCACCGCCGAGATTGGGCGCGACATAGACATCGGCACTGCGCATGGCCGAGGCCTTCTCGGCATCCGACACCTGACCGAGGAAGCGCAGGTGTCCCGCGTTCTCCCCCGCCTCGCGGCGCAGCCGGTCCTCGTCACCGCGGCCGACGATCAGCAGCTCGAGCTGCGGATGCCGGCGCACCAGTTCCGGCAGCGCGCCGAGCAGCACCTCCATGCCCTTGCGCGGCTCGTCGAACCGGCCCAGGAACAGCACCGACTTCCCCGGACGCGGATACCCGGCCAGCAGCGGCGCGTGCGCGAACGCGGGCACGTCGACACCGTTGGGGATCTCGACCGCGTCCCCGCCGAGCGCCTCCACCTGCCAGCGCCGCGCCAGCTCGCTCACCGCGATCCGCCCGCTGATCTTCTCGTGGTACGGCCGCAGCACACCCTGAAAAGTGCTCAGCACCAGCGACTTCGTGGTCGAGGTGTGGAAGGTGGCGACGATCGGCCCCTCCGCGATCTTCAGCGCCAGCATGGACAGGCTGGGTGCGTTGGGTTCGTGGATGTGCAGGACGTCGAAGTCGTTCTCGGCGATCCAGCGGCGGATCCGGGTATAGGCGGTGGGCCCGAAGGACAGTCGCGCCACCGAGCCGTTGTAAGGGATGGCCACGGCCTTGCCGGCCGACACCACGAAATCGGGCAGCGGCGTGTCGTCGGCGGCGGGCGCGAGCACGCTCACCTTGTGGCCGCGCTCGATGAGCACCTGCGCCAGCTCCACGACATGTGCCTGCACCCCGCCCGGCACGTCGAACGAATACGGGCAGACCATGCCGATTCTCATAGCGCCCCTGTTCCCTGCGACCCCTGCGCGTCATAGCCCAGCGCCTGTTGCGCAGCGGCGATACGTTCCAGTCTGGCCTGCGACAGGTCGCTTTCCCACAGGGGTTGCAGCATGTGCCAGTCCGCCGGATGGGCAGCGATATTGGCGGCGAACACATCGGTCAGCGCCTGGGTGGCGGGCGCGACGCCACCGGACAGATCCAGCGCCTCGAAGACCTGCATGCCCCAGCCCTCGCGGCCGTCGGCCTCGGTGGTGAACCAGCAGTGCACCGGCAGCAGCGCGGCACCGGTGCCGGCGGCCAGCTTGGCCGCGCCGGCGGGCAGCCAGGTGCGTTCACCGAACATGGTGACCGGCACCCCCTTGCCGGTAAGGTCGCGATCCCCCATCAGGCAGACCACCTTGTTGTCCCGCAGCCGATCGGCCAGCTGCGGGAACGGCGGCTGCTCGCCACCGGTCAGCGGGAACACCTCGAAGCCCAGGCTCGCCCGGTACTCGACGAACCGCTCGAACAGCGACTCCGGCTTCAAACGCTCTTGGACAGTGGAGAACGGGCCGTAGTTCTGTGCCAGCCAGACCCCGGCCATATCCCAGTTGCCCGAGTGCGGCAGCACCAGCAGCACACCCTTGCCGCGGGCCAGCGCCGCGTCCAGGTGTTCGACCCCGTGCACGTGCAGCTGTCCGAGTGCGGTGTGGTCCATCGACGGCAGCCGGAACGCCTCGCGCCAATAGCGGGCGTAGGACCGCATACTCGCCGCGATCAGGCTGTCCGGCACCGCCGCCGGTGTCGTGCCCAGCACGCGGGCGAGGTTGCGGCGCAGCTGGTTCGGGTGCCCGCGGTGCGCCTTCCGGTTCGATCGCCGGGCGATGGCGTTCGCGCCCGCGTCGAAGCCCTTGCGCACCATGCCCTCCGGCAGTCCGCGGACAAGCCGCCACCCGGCCGCGTACGCCTTGTCGGTCATCGCGGACGTGAAATCGGTTGTCACCGCTGCGGTTCCTCCGGAGCCTTCGCCGTGGGGGCGATGATGTCACGGGCGCCAGGGGAATTACGCACCGCCAGCACCCGCTGGAAGACGGTGATGATGCTGAGCACGGCCAGCGCGTACATGGCCGCGTACACCGCGTACGACAGCCAGGTGATGCCGAAGTAGCCGCCGATACCGGTCAATCCGGCGCCGACCAGCACGATGACCAGCCGGTCGGGCCGCTCGATCAGGCCGCCGTCGGCCGAGAGCCCGCTGGCCTCCGCCCGCGCCTTCGCGTACGAGATGACCTGCGAGGTCACCAGCACCACCAGGGTCGCCACGAACAGATGCTTGGAGTTCGCGTGGTACACCGACCACCAGGCCAGCCCCGCGAAGATGGCGCCGTCGGCCACGCGGTCACACGTGGCGTCCAGCACCGCACCGTATTTCGTGCCGCCGCCCCGGGCGCGGGCCATGGCCCCGTCCAGCATGTCGAACATGACGAACAGCCAGATCACCATCGTTCCCCAGAACAGGTGATCGGTCGGGAACAGGGTCACCGCCGCGACGATCGAGGCGGTGGTGCCGATGAGCGTCATCGCATCGGGCGTGAGCCCCGTGCTCACCAGCGCTTTGCCCAGCGGCGCAGTCGCTTTGGCGAACGTCTCGCGACCGAAGAAGCTCAGCACGCTATCCCGCGTCCTTCCATGCGTCGGCTTCCTTCCACGCCTGTGCCAGCAGCGCCCGGGTTTCCCGGAGCAGCTGCGGCATCACCTTCACTCCGCCGACGACGGTAATGAAGTTCGCGTCCCCACTCCAGCGCGGCACGATATGTTGATGCAGGTGATCGGCGAGTGAACCACCGGCAACGCCACCGAGATTCAGGCCGACATTGAAGCCCTCGGGCCGCGACACCTGCTTCATCACCCGGATCGCCTGCTGAGTGAACGCCATCAGCTCGGCGCTCTCCTCGGTGGTCAGGTCCTCGAGGTTGGCGACCCGGCGGTAGGGCACCACCATCATGTGGCCCGGGTTGTACGGGTACAGGTTCAGCACCGCGTAGACCCATTCACCGCGCGCGACGATCAGGCCGTCCTCGTCCGACATCTCCGGAATGTCGGTGAAGGGGTGCCCGGTCTTCTTGGCCGTGTCGATCTTCCGATCCTCGGCCTCGCCGGTGATGTAGGACATCCGGTACGGGGTCCACAACCGCTGCAGGCGGTCCGGATCCCCGGCACCGGTATCCACGATCTGCTCGGACACGGGGGCAATCCATTCACTCATCGATCCGCCTTGCGGATCTCGAAGCCCTCCGCGGTCGGCGACTGGTTCTCGCGGCGCCCGATCCAGTCCACGATGGTGGCCACCGCGTCGGCCACGGGCACACCGTTGACCTGGGTGCCGTCGCGGAAGCGGAAGCTGACCGCGCCGCTCTCCACATCGCGCGCGCCGGCCAGCAGCATGAACGGCACCTTCTGCGCGGTCTGGTTGAAGATCTTCTTCTGCATGCGGTCGTCGCTGCGGTCGACCTCGGCGCGAATGCCGTTGTCCCGCAGGCGTTCGATCACGCCGTCCAGGTGCTCGACGAAGGTCTCGGCGACCGGGATGCCGACCACCTGCACCGGCGCCAGCCAGGCCGGGAACGCGCCCGCGTAGTGCTCGGTGAGCACGCCGAAGAAGCGCTCGATGGAGCCGAAGAGCGCGCGGTGGATCATGACCGGGCGGTGCTTGCCGCCGTCGGAGCCGGTGTACTCCAGCTCGAAACGCTCGGGCAGGTTGAAGTCCAGCTGGATGGTGGACATCTGCCAGGTGCGGCCGAGTGCGTCCTTGGCCTGGACCGAGATCTTCGGGCCGTAGAAGGCGGCCCCGCCCGGATCCGGCACCAGCTCCAGACCGGAGTCGGTGGCCACCTTGCGCAGGGTCTCGGTGGCCTCCTCCCACAGCTCGTCGGAGCCCACGAACTTCTGCGGGTCCTTGGTGGACAGCTCCAGGTAGAAGTCGTCGAGGCCGTAGTCGCGCAGCAGCGAGAGCACGAACTGCAGCGTGTTGGTCAGCTCCGCGTGCATCTGCTCCTTGGTGCAGTAGATGTGCGCGTCGTCCTGGGTCATGCCGCGCACCCGGGTGAGGCCGTGCACGACGCCGGACTTCTCGTAGCGGTAGACCGAGCCGAATTCGAACATGCGCAACGGCAGTTCACGGTAGGAGCGCCCGCGCGACCGGAAGATCAGGTTGTGCATCGGGCAGTTCATCGGCTTGACGTAGTAGTCCTGGCCGGGCTTGCGCACCGAGCCGTCCTCGTTGAGTTCGGCGTCGAGGTGCATGGCCGGGAACATGCCGTCGTGGTACCAGTCCAGGTGGCCGGAGACCTCGAAGAGATGACCCTTGGTGATGTGCGGGGTGTTGACGAACTCGTAGCCGGCGGCGATGTGGCGGCGGCGCGAGTAGTCCTCGAGCTCCTTGCGGATGATGCCGCCCTTGGGGTGGAACACCGGCAGACCGGAACCGAGCTCGTCGGGGAAGGAGAACAGGTCCAGTTCCAGGCCGAGCTTGCGGTGGTCGCGCTTCTCGGCCTCCTCGAGCAGGCGCAGATGCTCGTCCAGCGCCTCGCTGGATTCCCAGGCGGTGCCGTAGATGCGCTGCAGGTCCTCGCGGGACTGGTCACCACGCCAGTAGGCGGCCGAGGAGCGGGTCAGCTTGAAGGCCGGAATGTACTTGGTGGTCGGGATGTGCGGGCCGCGGCACAGGTCGCCCCACAGCTTCTCGCCGGTGCGCGGGTCCAGGTTGTCGTAGACGGTCAGCTCTTTACCGCCGACCTCCATGACCTCCGGATCGTCGATGCCCGACTTGTCGGAGATGAGCTCGAGCTTGAACGGCTCCTTGGCCAGCTCGACGCGGGCCTCGTCGACCTCGACCACCCGGCGCGAAAACCGCTGCGCGCCTTTGATGATCTTCTTCATCCGGGACTCCAGCTTGGCCAGATCCTCGGGGGTGAAGGGGCGGTCGACCTGGAAGTCGTAGTAGAAGCCGTCCTTGATGAACGGGCCGATGCCCAGCTTGGCCTCGGGGAACTCCTGCTGCACCGCCTGGGCCAGCACGTGCGCGGCCGAGTGCCGGATCACATTGCGGCCGTCCGGGGAATCGGCGGTGACCACCTCGACCTCGGTGTCGAGTTCGGGCACCCAGGACAGGTCCTTGAGCGCGCCCTCGGCGTCACGCACCACGATGACCGCGGCCGGGCCCTTGCTCGGCAGGTCCGCCTCGCGCACCGCGGCCCCGGCGGTAGTCCCAGCCGTAACCCGGACGCGGGCGACTGGGGTCTGCTGGGGTGAGGTGGTCACGGCTGGACACTCCTTGGCGGTTCACGGCGGGTGGTCGATCCGCCGTACAGGTTGGACTGGATGACCGGGCACCCCCTTCGTGAAGGGCAGAGCCCCGGCGGCACCACTCTATCGGCACGGTTGTCACCGTGCGCCGATGGACCGGCCCCGCCGCGTCGCCCGCCACCGCGCAGGTCCCGGCCCGGGCCGATCCCGCCCCGGTGACCAGGTGAAACACCCGATCAGCACGAGGAATCGAGGATCCGGGGCACCGGTGGAACAAGATCGGCCCGAACCGCGAAGTCCAGGGCTCCCGGGCAGGTCGACCGCATGATTCTCCGGGCGACCGCACCGGCACGGCAAGCGAATTCATCGCGGGAGCCGAAACCGCCACCCGCGTGCGGCGGCCTCGGACGGGTGCGCTTGTCCTGTGCCGCAGGAGGTTTCGGGCAGCCGCGCTGGCGGCTGCGGGCGGGCACGGTCGCGCCGGCACGCTCCGCCGGGCCGTCAGCCGCGCGCGGCGACCTCGGCGAGCAGGGCTTCGCGTTCGGGGGCGGGGCGTTTGGGGCAGCTGGTGCACATCTCGCAGCCCGGCACCTCGAAGACCAGGCAGCAGGAGATGCGGCGGACGAAGGTGCGGCTGCCGACGTCCTGGAACCGTGGCACCGGCAGCCGGCCCGCGACATCGCGGGCCAGGCGGGCACCGGCGTCCTCGGCCCCGATGTCCAGGGCGCGGTTGCCGATGGCGTCGGCCACGATCGCCCACAGCGAAGCAGCACCCGCGCCGGACACCTCGGCCACCACCGGAATCACGCGAGTCAGCGTGTGCCGCAACGCATGTCCGACGGACGCCGTCGCACAGCAGCCTGCGGACTCGGCGTCCGTGTCCTCGGCGGGCACCACCGGACCGGCACTCGCCGGGCCCGCTGCCTCCCCGGGTCGCGGCGATGGCGCGATCGGAGACCAGGATTCGATGGGCAGCGGACCCGCGCCGACGAGGTAGCCGCGCGGTTCCGGCAGCACCCGCTCCACGCCGCCGTCGGGCCGGATCTCCAGGGCGATGTGCTCGAGCGCGGGGTCGAAGGCGGGCCGCCCGCTCGCGATGGCCGCGACGATCGGATCCACCAGCGACGAGGCCGCCATGCACCACCACAGCGTCCCCGACACTCGCGTGTTGGCAGTCCCCCACGAGATCCCCATGTCGGCGATCCGCTCGGCCAGCCACTGTGGTCGCAGTAGGTCGGTGCCCGGCACCAGCGCCTGTGAAACGGGGGGTTGCGCAACCATTTCCATTCGACTCCGATCCGGCCGATCCACGGTGATTACTACCCACGATGTCACGTTTCCGCGCCGATGTGGGCCGCTCCCCCGCGACCCCCGGCGCACCCGCTCGACTCAGGATGCCGCGAGGCGCGCTCAGCGTATGCCGCACGGGCTCCCTCACCGCGCCGACGCGCCCGGCGGCGAGCACCGGCCGGATCGCCACCCCGGAAAACACGATGGTGCGGGCTTCCCGAACGGGAAGCCCGCACCATCGCAGGGTGGGCGCTATCAGTGCGTGTGGGCCAACGCCGATAGCTCGGGTGCGTCGATTTCCCGGAGGCCCGTGGCGGTGACCTCCAGGACTCGGGCGGTCCCGATGTCGAAGAACAGGCCGGAGACCTCGAGACCGCGTTCCAGGATCGCCCGCCGGACCACCGGGTGGGCGCGCAGCGTGTCCAGCTGGACGGCCACGTTCACGATGGACAGCTGGTCGGCCACCCCGAATCCGGCACGCGCCGCCACGGCGGCGATCGGGTCGCCGGCGCGGAAGCGATCCAGGCTGGCCCGGCCGTGGACCAGCCAGTTGCCCAGGCCGGGCCCGGTGGGCCCGCCCGCGACCAGTGCCTTCATCGCGCCGCACGCGGAGTGACCGCAGACCACGACGTTGTCCACGACCAGATCGTCGACGGCGAAGGCGAGCGCCGCCTCGATGGAACTGTCGCGGCCGCCGGGGACCACCAGGTTGCCGACATTGCGGATGGTGAACATGTCACCGGGCCCGCTGTTGGTGATCATGTTGGGCACGATCCGGGAATCCGCGCAGGTCAGGAAGAGCGAGTGCGGGTTCTGCCCGTCGCGTAGCTCGTCCAGGTGCGGGCGCACCAGGTGGGCGTTGCGCTGATGGAAGGCGGCCACGCCCTGGGTGATCGGGTTGCCGTCGTCCTCGCGCCAGGGGCGCAGCACATCGTCGAGCAGGGTGCGGGCGCGCCCGCGCACCGGCGGGCCCGTCAGGGCGTGCGCCATGCGGGCGGTGCCGAGTTCCACGAATTCGACTGTGCCGCCGGTGCTCTCGTGCTGGCCGGCCCAGTCGTGGATGGCCTCGTAGGCGGCGTGGTCGAGGAAGTCGACGCTCATCTCGACCAGCACGTCGGTCCCGCCGGGCACCTTGGCCAGTTCCGAGGACAGCTTCGGCAGTGCCAGGAACGTGCAGGTGCCGTCGATGCTGACCAGCCAGCGATCGGTGCCGGCCACCTCGCCGGCGGTCACCGAGACGCGCACGACCCGCCACAGCAGCAGGCCGAAGGCCAGCGCCAGGCCGATGATGACGCCCTCGAGCAGATTCAGGAACACCACGCCGAGCACGGTCACCAGGTACACCAGCAGGTCGCCGGTGCGCCGGGCCAGCTTGATGTGGGCGAGCTTGACCAGCTGGATGCCGACCACGATGAGCAGACCGGCCAGGGCCGATTTGGGAATCTGCTGCACCAGGCCGACCAGCGCTACCGAGAACACCAGGATCCAGAGGCCGTGCAGGAGGGCCGAGGCGCGCGTGCGGGCGCCGGCCTGCACATTGGTGGCACTGCGCACGATGACGCCGGTGACGGGCAGGCCGCCGAGGCCGCCGGAGATCACATTGGCCGCGCCCTGCCCGACCAGTTCGCGGTCGAAGTTGGTGCGCGCGCCGGTGTGCATCTTGTCCACGGCGACGGCCGACAGCAGGCTCTCGACGCTCGCGATCAGGGCGATGGTCAGTGCCGCGAGCACCACCTCACCCCACTCGCCGGAGGGCAGCTCAGGCAGGCCGATGGCGTCGAACAGCGAGCCGCTCAACACGATTCGCTCCGGATTACCGGGCAGCACCAGCGACAGCACGGTGCCGGCGACCACGGCGATCAGCGGGCCGGGCAGCACCTTCAGTTTGCCCGGCACGTACTTCCAGCTGAGCATGATGGCGATGACCACCAGGCCGACGACGAAGTCGTCGCCGTGCAGGTTGAGCAGCTGGTTCGGCAGTTCCTTCAGGTTCTCCCACGCGGAGCTCTGCGAGGTGCCGCCGAGCAGCACATGGAATTGCTGCAGCGCGATGGTGACACCGATACCGGCGAGCATGGCGTGCACCACGACCGGCGCGATGGCCAGCGCGGCGCGGGCAATGCGGCTGAGCCCGAACAGGATTTGCAGCACACCGGCCAGCGCGGTGATGAAACAGGCTGTCTTCCAGCCGAATTCGTTGATGGTGGTGGCGACCACCACGGTCAGGCCGGCCGCGGGCCCGCTGACCTGCAGCGGCGAACCGCCGAGCAGGCCGACCACGAGGCCGCCGACCACGGCGGCGATGAGTCCGGCGGCGATGGGCGCGCCGGAGGCGACCGCAATGCCGAGCGAGAGCGGCAGTGCGACGAGAAAGACGACAAGGGATGCAGGAAGATCATGACGCAGCAGGCTGTCGAGCCGGCCGTCGGTGCTGCCTGGCGGTGAACCGTCGGTTCTGCCTGGCGGTGAATCGGTGTCGCGAGACATTTCGCTCCTCAGCGAGCATGTACAGGGGGCATCGAATAAAGGCTGCGGACAGCTCTGGCCGCAGACTCACCGGACGAGCAGAGCCAAGAGTAAAGGTAAAGACTTAGCAAAGTCTGAGAAAGAAGGCCCCCAACGCACAAGGAGTGTGAACCCTCTCGGGCCCACACCCCTTCTTCCCCGGCCGTCACGCGGGTTGGGTCACCCGCCCGACGTCGTCGATCTCGGCGATCCCGTCCACGGTGACCTCCACCACGCGCGCGGTGGCGATATCGAAGAACAGGCCCGAGAGCACCACGCCGCGCTCCTGCACGCCGCGGCGAACCACCGGATGCGCGTACAGCGTTTCCAGCTGCACCGCCACATTCACCATGCCGAGCTGATCGACCGGACCGAACCCGGCGGCCGCCGCGGCCACCGCGACCGGATGCCCGAGCCGGAAGCGCTCGAGGCTGGGCCGGGCATGCGCGAGCCAGTCGTCGAGCTGGGACCCGGTGACCAGTTCGCTGTGCAGCGCGCCCATGGCGCCGCACCCGGAGTGCCCGCACACCACCACCGAGCGGACATCCAGCTTGTCGAGGGCGTAGATGAGCGCGGCCTCCATCGACGAGTCCTGGGCATCACGCGGAATCAGGTTGCCCACATTGCGTACCGTGAACAGGTCACCCGGACCGCTGTTGGTGATCACGTTCGGCACGATGCGGGAGTCGGCACACGTGACGAAAAGCGAGTCCGGTTCCTGACCGTCGCGCAGCACTCCGAGGTGCGGGCGCACGACGTGCGCGTGGCTGCGGTGATAGGCGGCCACGCCGGCGACGATCGGGTCCACGTCGGTGGCGGTGCGCCGCCAGGGTCCGAGGACCTCGTTCAGCAGGTGCCGGGAGTGCCCGCGGGCGGGCGGCCCGTCGGCGACATCGGCCATGCGCACCGCGCCGACCTCCACGAATTCGACTGTGCCGCCTGCACTCCGGTGCTGGTCCACCCAGTCCTGCACCGCGTCGTAGGCGGCGTGGTCCATGAAGTCGACGGTCATCTCGACCACCACCTCGGCGCTGCCGGGCACCTTGGCGAGTTCGGCGGCGAGCTTGGGCAGCGCCAGGAAGGTGAAGCTGCCGTCGACGGTGACCCGCCAGCGCGGCGCGTCCACCTCCTCGGCCGCCACCGACACCCGCACCACCCGCCACAGCAGCAGGCCGAAGGCCAGTGCGAGCCCGACCAGCATGCCCAGCAACAGATTCCAGAACACCACCACGAAGGCGGTGGCGGCGTACACCACCAGGTCGCCGGTGCGCTGGGCGCGCCGGATGTGGGCGAGTTTGATCAGCTGAATGCCAACCACGATGAGCAGTCCGGCCAGCGCCGCCTTGGGAATCGAGCGCACCACGTCGACCAGCGCCACCGAGAAGAGCAGGATCCACAGCCCGTGCAGCATGGTCGAGGCCCTGGTGCGCGCTCCCGCTTTGACATTGGTGATGCTGCGCACGATGACCGCCGCCACCGGCAGGCCGCCGATCAACCCGGAGACCATGTTGGCCGCGCCCTGGCCGAGCAGCTCGCGGTCCAGATCCGTTCGGCGCCTGGAGTTCTGACGCATCCGGTCCACCGCCACGGCCGACAGCAGGGTCTCCACGCTGGCGATGAGCGCGATGGTCACCGCCATCAGCGCCACCGTGGCCCAGCTGCCGTGCGGCACCTGGGGCAGGTGCAGTTCCGCCGGCAGTGAGCCATTGAGCGTGATGCGCTCGACCCGCACCGGCAGCACGCGCGCCAGCAGGGTCGCGACCACCACCGCCACCAGTGGCGCCGGCACCCGGGTGGCCGGTGCGGGCAGCCGCCGCCAGCCGAGCAGGATGGCGATGACGACCAGTCCGATGCACAGGTCACCGGGGTGAACCGAGGCCAGCTGGCGCGGCAGCGCGACGATGGCGTCCCAGGACGAGGTCAGCGAATCGCCGCCCATGAGCACGTGCACCTGTTCGAGCGCGATGACGATGCCGATTCCGGCGAGCATGGCGTGCACCACCACCGGCGCGATGGCCAGCACCCCGCGTGCGATCCGGCTGAGCCCGAACAGAATCTGCAGGCCACCGGCCAGGATGGTGATGAAACAGGTAGCGGCCCAGCCGAATTGGGTGATGGATTCGGCGACCACCACGGTCAGCGAGGCGGTGGGCCCGCTCACCTGGAGGGTCGATCCGCCGAAGAGTCCGGCGACCACGCCGCCCACCACCGCGGCGATGAGTCCGGCGGCGACCGGCGCGCCCACGGCGACGGCGATGCCGATGGACAGCGGCAGGGAGACCAGGAAGACGACGAACGAGGCGGGTAGATCGTGGCGCACCAGGGCGGCGAAGCCGGGAAGCGACGTCCGTGGAGGCTGATCGGTGTCGGTGGACATATTTCTCCTTCGCCGGCACGGCAGGGCCGCCCGGTTCATCGGTCAACATGTACTGGCATCGAATCGAGAGGCAGCGGCGGGCGAGGCTGGAGAACCACGACGCTTGGCAGATCGCGGGTAATCGTAAAGACAGTGCAAAAGAAATGAAAAACGTTTGCGACAGTTGGGGCGAACCGCTATTAAACTGTGACACAGCTCACTGCACCGCGCACAAGGACTGCCGCTGTCCGAGATGTCACCGGATGTTCACCCGCCGCACCCTGCCGAGTCAGAGACGCTGCCTAATCTCTCGCGCCAGATTGCTGTGGAACCCGAAGTGAGACGGGGTCCTTCGGAAAGGGTTCCGCGGAATGTCGCTCCCCCGCCGCACTGTCATCGCGGCCGTCGCCGCCGCGCTCGCGACCACCGGTTGCGGCACGCACGCCGAACCGGCATCCGTTCCCGCCGTGACCAGTTCGTGGACCCCGCCGCCCGGGCTGTCCGGGCAACTCACCCTGTACTCGGCGAATCCGCAGGACCTCACCGACGACCTGCTGGCCGGGTTCACCCGGGCGTCCGGGGTGAAGGTGAACGTCGTCAACGGCGAAACCGGCAAGATCACCGCCATCCTCGACAAGGAGGGCCCGCAGCCGCGGGCCGATGTGGTGTACCTGGCGTCCTGGACGCCCGCGGCGGAGTACGACCTGCAGGGCCGCACCCTGCCCTACACCCCGCGCGGCGCGGACCGGGTGCACGACGGATGGATCGGCAAGGATCACGGCTTCATCGGCCGGGACGGGTCGGCGCTCACCATGGTGGTCAACAGCAAGGCGAGCCCGCGCCTGCCCAACGACTGGGCCGATCTGGCCGCGCCCGAATTCCGCGGCCGGGTGATCATGCCGGACCCGCGCGAATCCGGCACTGCCCGGGACCTGCTGGCCGCCATGGTCAGCGCGTGGGGCAAGGACCGCACCTGGGCCATGTTCGACGCCCTCTTCGACAATGGCATGGTGGTGCGCGGCGGCAACGGCCCCGCCCTCGACCAGGTGGCCGCGGGCGGCTACGCCGTCGTCCTCGGCGGCGTCGACTACGCGGCCTACGACGCGGCCGCCAAAGGCGTTCCGCTGCGGGTCATCTCACCGTCCTCGGGCACCGTCATCACCCCGCGCCCGGTCTTCATCCTGAACACCACCCGCAACCCGGCGGCCGCGAAAGCCCTGGTGGACTACATGTTCACCCCCGAGGCCCAGCAGATCACCGCCGCGCACAAGATGATTCCCGCGCGCACCGACGTCCCGGTCGCACCCGGCACCCGCTCCTACGACGAGGTCAAGCAGCTGCCCTTCTCCTGGGATCAGGTGAAGGGCAACGGCACCGGCATCCTGACCGAATTCACCCAGCGCTACCTGAGCTGATCCGCCCCGGGTTCAGCCGCGGCCGTGCGCCCGCTCGTAGGCGGCCCGCGCGGCGGCGGCGCGATCGCGTTCGCGCTGGTCGGCCAGGGCCGGATCCAGGCCGTGCTTGGTGAGGCGGGCCCGGCGGAACACGTACATGAGCGCGGCCGTGAAGTAGATCAGCGGCAGGTACAGCAGCGCCATCATGGCCAGCCCGATCCACAGCGGGCCGGGAATGAGCAGGAACAGGCACAGCGGCGGGATGATCGGGATGAGGATGCGCAGCATGTAGCGCCGTGCCGCCCCCGGGCCGGTCAGATCGTCGATCACCCACTGCGACATGGCCGGCGGCAGCGTCCCGCCGCAGATGTAGCGCAGGCGCTGCAGCGGATTCGGGCTGGTCTGGTCGGGCACGGTCAGACTTCCTCGGCCAGGCGGAGTTTCAGGGCGGCGAGTTCGGCGCGCAGGGCATCGGGCAGGCGGTTGCCGCCGATGGTGGCGTACCACTCGTCGATCGATTCGAGCTCACGCACCCATTCGCCGCGATCGACGGTCAGGGCGGCGTCGATCAGGCCGCGGTAGCCGTCGCCGAGTCCGTCGAGGTCGAGCGCGGCGGCGGTGGGCACGAAGCCGATCGGGGTGCGCTCGGCCGGAGCGGTGCCGTCCAGCCGTTCGAGCGCCCACTTCAGCACGCGCACATTGTCGCCGAAGCCGGGCCACAGGAACTTCCCGTCGGCGCTGCGCCGGAACCAGTTGACCTGGAAGACCTTCGGCAGCTGCGCGCCCGCGCGCTCCCCCATCGCCAGCCAGTGCGCGAAGTAGTCGCCCACGTGGTAGCCCAGGAACGGCAGCATGGCCATGGGATCGCGGCGCACCACGCCGACCTTGCCGGCCGCGGCGGCCGTGGTCTCCGACGACAGCACCGAGGCGGTGAACACCCCGTGTGCCCAGTCGAAGGATTCCGCGATGAGCGGGATGGTGGTGGCGCGCCGGCCGCCGAAGAAGATCGCCGAGATCGGCACGCCGCGCGGGTCGTTCCATTCGGGGGCCACCGACGGGCACTGCTCGATCGGGGTGCAGTAGCGCGAATTCGGGTGCGCGGCGGAGGTTTCCGAGCCGGGCGTCCAGTCCTTGCCGTGCCAGTCGAGGAGGTGGGCCGGGGCCTGGTCGGTCAGGCCCTCCCACCACACGTCGCCGTCGTCGGCGCGAGCGGTATTGGTGAAGATGGAATTGCCCGCATCGATGGTGGCGATGGCGTTCGGATTGGTCCGCATGCTGGTTCCCGGTGCGACGCCGAAGAATCCGGCCTCCGGGTTCACCGCGTAGAGCCGCCCGTCGGCCCCGAACCGCATCCAGGCGATGTCGTCGCCGACGGTCTCGGCCTGCCACCCGGGCAGGGTGGGCTCGAGCATGGCGAGGTTGGTCTTGCCGCACGAGGACGGGAAGGCCGCGGCGATGTAGTGCGTCTTCCCTTGCGGCGAGGTCAGTTTCAGGATGAGCATGTGCTCGGCCAGCCAGCCCTCGTCGCGGCCGAGGACCGAGGCGATGCGCAGCGCGAAGCACTTCTTGCCCAGCAGCGCGTTGCCGCCGTAGCCGGAGCCGTAGCTCCAGATCGTGCGGGTCTCGGGGAAGTGCGCGATGTATTTGGTCTTGTCACACGGCCACGGCACATCGGGCTGCCCGGGGCCGAGCGGCGCGCCCACCGAGTGCAGGCACTGCACGTATTCCGTGTCGCCGGTGAGCTTTTCCCAGACCGGCGCGCCGGAGCGGGTCATGATCTGCATCGACACCGCGACGTAGGCCGAATCGGTGATCTCCACACCGTATTTCGGCTCGGCGGCATCCAGCGGGCCCATGCAGAAGGCGATCACGTACATGGTGCGCCCGGCCATCGCCCCGCGGTAGTGCTCGGTCATGACGGTGCGCATGTCGAGCGGATCCACCCAGTTGTTGGTCGGCCCGGCGTCGCTCTCACGCTCCGAGCAGATGAAGGTCCGGTCCTCCACCCGTGCCACGTCGCCGGGATCCGAGACGCACCAGAACGAGTTCGGCTTGGCCGACAGCGGGACGAAGGTCCCCTTGGCCACCAGCTCGGCGGTGAGCCGATCCCATTCGTCGCGAGAGCCGTCGCAGTAGACGATGCGCTCGGGCATGGTCAACTCGGCGATCTCCGCAACCCAGGCCAGGATGCCGGGATGGTCGGTCGGCATGGTGGCGACGGCGGCGAGGGGACGTTCAAGCACGGCGAGCCTCTCTGACGGAAACAACTAGGTTTTTAGTTTAGAAAACACGCAAGCAGAAAGGCGGGCGGGGCCGCCGGACGGGTGCCGGGACACCCGCTAAGCGGGCTGTTCGAGCGCCTCGGCCTGGCCGGAGACCACGCCGGTGAGAATCGCGCGGGCCACCGCGAGCAGTTCGGCGACCTGCGGCGAGGTCAGCGCGTAGGTGACCGAGAGTCCCTCCCGGCGGGCGGTGACCAGACCGGCCCGCCGCAGAATGGACAGCTGCTGGGACAGATTCGCGGCCTCCACCCCGATTTCGGTGAGCATCTCCGAGACCGCGTGCTCCCGCTGACTGAGCAGTTCGAGCACTCGAATGCGCACGGGATGGCCCAGCGTTTTGAAGAAGTCCGCCTTCATCTGATAGAGCGGCCGTTGCATTCCTGGCACCTGCGAGCCATTCCTTCCACTGGCGGCGGATCATCCCTGCGCACGACCCACCCGGCAATTGCAGAGTTTAGCAACCAGGCCAATCAAGGCCCATTCGCCCCGGCGTGGCACGGGCGTGCGGCGGCCGCGCGTGTCAGCCAGGGATGAGCCGTTTTGCCGAGCGATGAGATTCCGCGTGCGTGGTACGTTCGGTCGTTCGCCGGACCGCCTACCAGAAAGACCAACCGTGCCCCTCGCCACCCTGAACGGCATCCGACTCAACTACGACGTCACCGGCAGCGGGCCGCTGGTCGTGCTGGTCATGGGCACCGGCAGCCCGGGCCGGGTGTGGCGCACGTATCAGGTTCCGGCACTGGTGAAGTCGGGCTTCCGGGTCGCCACCTTCGACAATCGCGGCATCGCGCCCTCGGAGGAGAGCGCGCACGGCATGCGCATCGAGGATCTGGTCGCCGACACCGCGGCCCTCATCGAACACCTCGGCGGCCCAGCACATGTGGTGGGCACGTCCCTGGGTGCGCGCGTGACGCAGGAGCTCGCGCTGGCGCGGCCGGAGCTGGTGCGCAGGGCGGTCATGCTGGCCACCACCGGACGGGCGCATCCGCTGGCGAGCATGTTGAGCCGCGGCGAGCGGGCCCTGCAGGAGCAGGGCGTGAAACTGCCGCCGGAGTACGCGGCGGCCATCAAGGCGATGCTGAACCTCTCCCCGCACACGCTCGAGGCCGACGACCAGGCCCAGCAGTGGCTCGACATCTTCGAGTACTCGGCGAGCGCGACGGAGCCCGCGCCAGGGGTGCTGGCCCAGCTGCGCATGGACCGCTCGGGCAATCGGCTCCCCGACTACGCCCGGATCACCATTCCCAGCCTGGTCGTCGGATTCGCCGACGATCGCATGCTGCCACCGGTTTTCGGCCGGGAGGTGGCCGCGGCGATTCCGGGCGCGCGCTTCGTCGAGATCGAGAAGTGCGGCCACTACGGGTATCTGGAACGCCCCGAGGAGGTCAACCGCACCATCATCGACTTCCTCACCGACGGGCATGCCTGAGCCCCAGCAGATTCCGGCCTCACCCCGGAGAGAAGGCACCGGACAGCGCTAGGGCGCACCGAGTTCGGCGGCAATCGCGCCGGCCAGCAGGGTGCGGGCCCGGTCGAGGGTGAGCGAGCCGCTGTGCCAGCGCTCGCTCAGACCCTCGACCAGGGCGGTGAGCCGTTCCGCGACGGCCGCGGCGTCGAGATCCAGTGGGATGGAACCGGTTTCCTGACCGTGCAGGATGAGCGTCTCCACATCGGAGTTCCAGGATTCGGTGCTGGCCCGGAGCGGTTCGCGCAGTGTGGGATCGAAGGCCGCGCTGGCGCGCAGTTCACCCCAGGCGACGCTGTTCTCGCGGACCTCGTCGGTGTCCTGCAGTTCCAGCAGCAGCATGCGCTCGACCTGCGCGCGCGGGTCCACGAGGTCGGCGAAGGCCTGGTCGGTGTAGGACTCCGCCCGGTGATTGATGTGCTCGAGAGCCGCGCGCAGGATGCCGGCGCGGTCCTTGAAGTGGTAGTAGATCAGCGCGGTGGACACGCCGGCGGCGGCGGCCAGTTTCTCGACCCGCAGTCCGCGGACTCCGTCCTGCGCGATGACGCGAACGGCGGCTTCCAGGATCTGGGTCTGACGGTCCGACACGATTCCTCACTCTAGAACGATTGCGCGGCCGGTCCGGAACGGGCGGCGCCTCGAACCGGCCGCGCCCCGGCGAATTACAGGCTTCACCGAGGGCTCGGATGCCTCAGTCGACGGGTTCCTGCTGGGTGGTGCAGTGGATGCCGCCGCCACCGGCCGCGATGGCGTCGATATTGATCTGCACCACGGTCCGGTCCGGGAACAGGCGCTGCAGCGTGGACCGCGCCGCCGAATCGGCCTCGGAGTCACCGAATTCGGGGGCGATGACGCCGCCGTTGCAGACATAGAAGTTGATGTACCCCGCGGCGAAGTCGTCGCCCGCGCCCCGGTAGCGCAATTCCGAAGGCGCTTCGAGGGTTTCGATCTCGAGCGGACGGCCCTGCGCGTCGGTGGCATTGTGCAGGATGTCGAGGTGACGGCGGGTCACGTCGTAGTCGAAGGACTCCTCGTTGTTGTCGAGTCCCGCGACCACGACGCCGGGGCGGGCGAAGCGGGCATAGAAATCGGTGTGGCCGTCGGTGATGTCGTGCCCGGCGATGCCCGGCAACCAGATCACCTTCTCGAGGCCGAGCAAACGGTGGAGCTCGGCCTCGACGTCGGGCTTCTTCCAGCCCGGATTCCGATTGTTGTTCAGCACACAGGATTCGGTGATGAGCGCGGTGCCCTCGCCGTCGACCTCGAGGCCGCCGCCCTCGAGCACCAGATCGGTGTGCACGGTCTCCACCCCGGCGCGGCCGTCGACCACGGTGGCGACCTTGGCGTCGCGGCGGTGCTGCTGTTTGCCGCCCCAGCCGTTGAAGTTGAAATCGACGCCGGCCTTGGTGCCGTTGCCCCGCACGAACACCGGGCCGGTGTCGCGCATCCAGAGGTCGTCGAGGTCGGCGACGATGAGCTCGACATTCGCGCCGCCCAGCAGGTTTCGCGCCATGTCGAGTTCGTCCTGGCGCACCAGCATGGACACCGGTTCGAAGCGGGCGATGGCGGCGGCGATGGTGGCCAGGTTCTGGCGGACCTGCGGCAGCAACTGCCTACCCCAGATGGCTTCGCTCGCGCCGAAGGCCATCCAGGTGCGCTTGTGGGGCGCGCCCTCGTCAGGCATCGCCCAGGAGCGGCCGTCGCTGGGCGTGGAGGACGAGGTGTCGCCGCTGAACCACGACGAGATCGGCCCGTCGCAGCCCGCGAGCAGCAGCCCGCCCATGGTCAAAATCCCGGATCGCATGAACCGGCGTCGTTGCATCTCGCAGTCTCCTTGTGTGAGGGGCACGGCGCGGCGTTTCCCTCTCCGGCGCGCTGAATCCGCTGAACCCGCTGGTAGAACGGCCGTCCGCACACGACGACCCCGAGCCGGGCACCAAGGACTGTATTCCTGACTGAATTTTCAGTCAAGGAACGCGACGTAGGTCACCCGGCACGGGCGCGCCCGGCGCGCGGGCACGGGATCGGCAGGGCCGTTTGACGAGAGCCGTATATCTTTGCGACGCCGCCATCTTCGCCACCGAACCCGCCCTAGGGTGGCCCTGACGATGATCGACGACAGGAAGGAAGCAGGTAGTGGCAAGCAAGTGCGCGGGCTGGCTGGAACCGATCGAGGAGTCCACGCAACGGTTCCTCGCGACGGTCGAGACGCTCACCGACGACCGGATCGGCGGCGCCTCGCTGATCCCGCCGTGGACGCGGGGCCATGTCATCGCGCACGTCTGCCGGGCCGGGGACAGCCTGGTGCGCCTGCTCACCTGGGCGCGCACCGGCGTGGAGACCCCGCAGTACGCGAGCATGGCGGCGCGGGCCGCCGAGATCGAGGCGGGCGCCGCGCGACCGGTGGCCGAACAGCTGGCCGATGTGGCCGCCGGCGCGCGGCGATTCGCCGACGCGGTGCGACTGCTGCCGGCCGAGGCGTGGGAGCGGACCGTCCGGCCGCGCACCGGGGAACTGCGGACGCCGGAGGCGCTGGTGCCGATGCGGTTGCGGGAATTGGAGATTCACCACGCCGACCTGAATGCCGGATATTCGTTCTCCGACATTCCCGAATCCGCGGCGCGCTGGATTCTCGACGACATCGCCGACGCGCTCTCCGCCCGGACACCCGACGGCCCGGCCCTGCGACTGCGAGCCACCGACAGCGACTTCCGCCGGGAGCTGCAGGGGGACGGGCACGCGTCGCCGATCGGCATCACGGGTACGCAGGCCGACCTGCTCGGGTGGCTCAGCGGCCGGATCCCGGCCACCGCCACCGGCCTCACCGCCGCGGGCGCCGACACGGTGCCGCCGGCCCCGGCCTGGATCTGACCACCCCGAATTCGGTCATCCCGCTCCCGCCCGGCCCCGGCGCCAGTCAGACTCGAAAACTATGACCGCCCTTCGCATCACCGCTACGCTGGCCGCCGTCCTCGTGATCGCCGGCGCCGGGGCTGTCGCGACAGGTCCGGCCGCGGCGCCCGCACGGGCGTACGGACCGGCGTCGTGCGTTCCGGGGGATCCCACCCAGCCCACCTCCGAGCTGTTCGCCACCACCAACACCGCCACCATCACCGACCCGGCCGATCCCCGGCTGAGCGACCGGTTGTCGCAGTTCGAGCTGGAGGTGGACGCGACCGCGCTCACCGAACTGGCGCTGCCCGTCGGATCGGAACTGCTGGACGGGGTGTTCTGGTCCCCGGACACCGGGGCGGCCACCTACGAGCGGTCCCGCCAATTCCAGCTGGCCTGTACCGATTTCAAGAATCTGTGCTGGGTCGCCGACGACCTGCGGGTGCGCTACAACCAGGAATCGGTCCTGACCTTCGAGTACCTGCCCGCCGACGATGTCCGCGCCGATGGCTTCACCGTCACCGTCCCGGGCATCGACCGCACCCGCTTCCACGATGCCCTGGTCGCGGATCCGCAGGTGCGTGACCGGCTCGGTGGCGGATCGGTCACCGAATCGGGCGATCTGGTGCTGGTTGCCGACCGCGCCGACCAGGATCTGGTGCGGAATTTCGTGACCGGACTCGGCGGCGCCTGGAACGACGGCCAACTGCGTTACGGCGATCGCGAATTCGTGCACGGCACCGGTACCGCCGCTCTGGCGTGCCAGCTGTGATCGCCTGAGGGCATCGCTGTCATCTGCATGGTCCTATGGTGAGACCAGTATCCTCGGGGGATGAAGCGTACGTCGTTCGCGCGGTGGCCCTGCTCGGTCGCCCGGACCATGGATCTGCTCGGGGACTGGTGGACGCCGCTGGTGCTGCGTGAAGCCTTCTACGGGGTGCGGCGATTCGACGAGTTCCAGCAGGAATTGGGAATCGCCCGCAATACGCTCAGCGATCGGCTCAAGCGGCTGGTCGAGGAGGGGCTGCTCGAAAAGCGGCCGTACCACACCGAACCCACCTGGTACGAGTACGTGCTGACCGAGAAGGGCCGCGACTTCTGGGATGTGCTGCTGGTGATGTCGCGGTGGGGTGACCGCTGGCTGGCCGACGCGGACGGGCCGCCGGTGATCCTGAACCACACGGCGTGCGGGCACGACACCCAGCTCAAGGTGGTGTGCGAGCACTGCGATCAACCGGTGCCGATCGAGGAGTCGCGGCTGCGCATGGGGCCCGGCTATCCCGAGCGGCTGCGCGAGCGGCCCGATATCCAGGCGCGGTTCGCGCGGCAGGAGACCAAGTAGCTTTCCCGGATTCCGGGTGACATCCCGGAATCATGCGTTGACCTGCATCGTCTATTTATGCAACCATCGAGTCAGTAGCAGCTTTCACAGCGAGGTGACGCATGGAGTGGACCGGCGCGAAGTATGCCGATGGACCGACGGCGCAGGCCGAGATCTGGATCGACGCGACGCCCGAGGCGGTGTGGGCGCTCGTCTCGGATATCGGGCTGATGCCGGAGATGAGCGCGGAACTGCAATCGGCGCACTGGGTGCGGCCGGACACCCCGCCCGGCGTGGGCAGCACCTTCGTGGGCACCAGCCGGCACGAGGCGCTGGGCGAATGGTCGACGACTTCCCATGTCGTGCAATGGGATCCGCCGCACGTCTTCGCCTGGGCGGTCAGTGATCCCGAGTACCCCTCGGCCACCTGGCGTTTCACCGTCGAGTCCGCGGACGGCGGCACGACTCTGCGGCAGTGGGTCCGCATGGGCCCCGGCCGCTCCGGGCTGAGCATCGCCATCGAGGCCATGCCCGAGAAGGAGGAGAAGATCGTGTTCGTGCGCATGCGGGAATTCGAGGCCGCCATGCAGGCCGTGGTCGCCGACATCAAGCGCCGCGCCGAGGAGGGGACCCGCTGATGCGCACCGCCACCACCGTCGAACTCTCCCGCGATTCCCAGCAGGTCATCGACTTCGTTCGTGAGGCCGAGACCATGGGCCTGGACATCTGCTGGGTCGCCGAGGCCTGGGGCTCCGACGCCCCGTCCGTGCTCGGGTACCTCGCCGCCCGCACCGATCGAATCCTGCTGGGCTCCGGCATCATCCAGGTCGGCACCCGGTCACCGGTGGCCATCGCCCAGGCCGCGCTCACCCTGGCCGAACTCTCCCAGGGCCGCTTCCTGCTCGGCCTGGGCTCCTCCGGCCCGCAGGTCATGGAAGGGCTGCACGGCGTCCCGTTCGCCCGCGCCCTCACCCGCATGCGCGAGACCATCGACGTCATCAGGCAGGCCACGGCCGGCGAGAAGATCTCCTACCAGGGCGACACGATCCGAATCCCCTTGGACGGCAACAGCAAACCGATGCGGCTGTCGATTCCCGCCAACACCGGCATCCCGATCTACATCGCCAGCATGTCGCCCAGGATGCTCGAGCTCACCGGCCGGGTGGCCGACGGCTGGCTGGGCACCAGTTTCGTCCCCGAGGGCTCCCGCGCCTACTTCGACCACCTCGACGCCGGCCTCGCCGCGGCCGGTCGCACCCGCGCCGACATCGATGTCTGCCAGGGCGCGGAGGTCGCATTCTTCGACGACGAGGAAGCCGTCACCCGCCACGTCGCCGGCCGAAAACTGGAGCTGGCCTTCAGCATCGGCGGCATGGGCAGCGAGAAGACCAACTTCTACAACGCCGCCTACGCCCGCCAGGGCTGGTCCGACGTCACCGGCGAGATCCGGCAACGCTGGCAGGCCGGCGACCGCGCGGGAGCAACCGCGCTGGTCACCGACGACATGATCCTCGCCACCACCTTGATCGGCACCCCGGACATGGTGCGACGCCGGCTCCGGACGTGGAGCGACGTCGGCGTCGACACCGTCCGCCTCTACCCCGCGGGCGACACCCTCGACACCAAGCTGTCCAACCTCGCCCAGGCCCTGGACCTCATCGCCGACCTCGACCACACCCCGATCAGCTCGCCGTCGCCCGCCGACTGACCTCGGCCGCCCGGCCCGGTTTCGGCCAGGGCACAGTCCTTTCCGCGATCGCCGCAGCGAGCGGGCTGTCGCGGACCGGACAGCATAATCTCGATTCATGGTGCCGGGGACGAATGGGGCGGGATTGCCGCCGAGTCTGGTGGAGGTGGCGACCCGGCAGGTGCGGGCCGAGGTGCTCAGCGGGGTGTTCGAACCCGGAGAGCGAATCGGCGAGGAGGCGCTGTGCGCGCGGCTGGGGACCAGTCGCGCGCCGGTGCGGGAGGCATTGCGGCTGCTGGCGCAGGAGGGGCTGATCGAGCATGTGCCGCGCCGGGGGTTCCGGGTCGCGGTGTGGTCGGCGACCGACATCCTGCAGCTGTTCGAGTTGCGGCGGGTGCTGGAGCGGCACGCCATCGAGAAGGCTTTCCCGCTTGCGGCAGAGGGTGATCCGCTACGCGAGGTGCGGGCGGCGCTCGAGGAGATGCGCGCGGCCGACGCCGCCGGGGACCTGGTCGAGCGCGACAATGCCCATCGGCGCTTCCATGTCGCCATCGTGGCGCTGGCGGGCAACCGGCAACTGGATCTGGCGTATGAGCCGATCCTGCTGAAACTCCAGCTGCCGATGGCCCGCAACCTGCGCACCGAGGCGCGGATCGCGCAGCGCCGCAATGGCATTCGACGCCACGCCGAACTGCTGGCCGCCCTGGAGTCGGGCGACGCCGCCGTCGCCTGCGACGCGCTGGTACGGCACGGCGAGCTGGCCTATCTGGACCTGGATATCCGCTAACACAGCGGATACATTGCGGGACCGCCGATTTCACACATTCTGTCGACAATCGACAGATGAGCACCACCGGTCCCACGGTCGTGGAGATTCTGGCCTCACACGAAAGCGGCAGCGGCTCGCCGACGCACACCGCCGCGCGGGTCGCCGACGCCATCGCCGCTCGCGGCGCGGACGGCACCTGGATCACCCCGGTGCCGCGTGAGCAGCTGCTGGCCGCCGCCGCCGAGATCGAACGCCGCCCGGGGGCGCGCACCCTGCCGCTGTACGGGGTGCCGTTCGGAGTGAAGGACTCCATCGACGTGGCGGGGTGGCCCACCACCCTCGCCTGTCCCGATTTCGCCTACACGGCCACCGAGACCGCGCCCGCGGTCCAGCGCCTGCTGCACGCGGGCGCGCTGTTCGTCGGCAAGACCAACCTGGACCAGTTCGCGACCGGGCTCAACGGCACCCGCACGCCCTACCCCATTCCGCGCAGCGTCTACGGCGGCGAATTGATCTGCGGCGGCTCCAGTTCCGGGTCGGCACGCGCGGTAGCGCTGGGCGAGGTGCCGTTCTGCGTGGCCACCGATACGGCCGGATCGGGCCGGGTGCCGGCCGCGCTCAACGGGATCCTCGGCTGGAAGCCCTCGCGCGGGCTGATCAGCACGGTGGGCCTGGTGCCGGCCTGCCGATCGCTGGACTGCCTGTCCCTGATGGCGACCACGGTGGAGGATCTGGACCGGGTCTTCGAGGTGATCGCGGGCGTGGATTCGGACGATCCGTGGAGCCGGGAGCGCGGGCCGCGTTTCGGCGGCGGGCGGGTGCGGGTCGGCCTGCCCGACGCGGCCGAACTGGAATTCTTCGGCGACGAGGTCTTCCGGGCCGCCCATCTGGGCGTGCGAGATCGGCTGGGACGGCACGGATTCGACTGTGTACCCACCACGCTGGAACCCTTCCTGGCCGCGGGCGAACTGCTGTACCAGGGTCCGTGGGTGGCCGAGCGGCTGGTGGAGTTCGAGACCTTCCTGGCCGCGCAGCCCGGCTCGATCCTGCCGGTGATCCGCGAGATCCTCACCGGCGGATTCCGATTCACCGCGGTCGACGTGTTCCGCGCACAGCAGCGCCTGCAGGAATTGCGGGCCGCGGTCGCGCGAATGTGGGCAGCATTCGACGTGGTCGTGGTGCCCACCATCGGCACCACCTTCACCGTGGCGCAGGTACAGGCCGATCCCATCGCCACCAACACCGTGCTGGGCCACTACACGCATTTCGGGAATCTGCTGGATCTGACCGCGATTTCGGTGCCGGTGGGCAGCACCGCGGATGGCCGCCCGCTGGCGGTCATGGTATTCGGACCGGCCCTGGCCGACGACACCGTGCTCGCGGCGGCCGCCCGCATCCTCGACGAGCCGCGCCCGGCCGTGGCGCATTCGGAATTCCGGCTCGCACAGAAAGAACGACAATGACGGCACTTCACCACATTCCGGCGCAACCCGCGGATTTCACCTTCGACCCGAACACCCTGGCGTTGCTCGTCATCGACATGCAGCGCGATTTCCTGCTACCCGGCGGTTTCGGCGAGAGCCTCGGCAACGACGTGGCGCTGCTGCGCACTGTCATCGAGCCGCTGGCGGCGCTGCTGGCCGCCGCCCGCGCCGCCGGGCTCCCCGTCATCCACACCCGCGAAGGCCATCTGCCCGACCTGTCGGACTGCCCACCGGCGAAGCTGGCGCGGGGCAACCCCGCCCAGCGCATCGGGGACCCGGGCCGGTTCGGGCGCATCCTGATCCGCGGCGAATACGGCCACGACATCATCGACGAACTCGCGCCCCGCGACGACGAGGTGGTGATCGACAAGCCCGGCAAGGGCGCGTTCTACGCCACCGAGCTGGCGGATGTGCTGGCCCGCACGGGAATTCGCTCACTGCTGGTCACCGGCGTCACCACCGAGGTCTGTGTGCACACCACGGTGCGCGAGGCCAATGACCGCGGCTACGAATGCCTGGTCGTCTCCGATTGCGTCGGTTCGTATTTCCCGGAATTCCAGCGCGCCGGCCTGGCCATGATCGCCGCGCAGGGCGGCATCTTCGGCTGGGTCGCCGATTCGGCGGCCGTCCTCGGCGCGCTCACCTCCGCCGTCTCCCCCGCCCCGGCCCAGTGAACAGGAACTCCCATGTCCGTCGATACCGAGCTGCCCGGTGAAACCGGTTCGGCCGCACCGCTGTCGCTGCCGTGGTGGACCCGCGGCGACACCAATGCCTTCTTCGGCCTGTCGTTCAATATCCTGGTCAATGTCCTGACCCTCACCACCCTGTCGGTCGCGGTGGTGAAGATCCCGAGCGCCGATGTGCTGGGGACCGTGCTGCCGGCCCTGGGCGTCGCGCTGGTGCTGGGCAACCTCTATTACATGATGCTGGCGCGGCGGCTGGCCCGCCGGGAGGGCCGCGCCACGGTCACGGCGCTGCCCTACGGGCCCAGCGTGCCGCACATGTTCATCGTCGTGTTCGTGGTCATGCTGCCGATCTACCTGAAGACCGGCGACCCGATGAAGGCGTGGTCGGCGGGCTTGGCCTGGGCGTTCATGATCGGCGTGATCGTCATGATCGGCGCGTTCGTCGGGCCCTTCATCCGCCGCATCACACCGCGCGCGGCCATGCTGGGCACCCTGGCCGGCATCTCCATCACCTTCATCGCCATGCGGCCCGCCGCGCAGATGTGGGAGGCCGCCTGGATCGGATTGCCGGTGCTGGCCATCATTCTCATCGGCTTCTTCACCGATGTGCGGCTGCCGGGCAATGTTCCGGTCGGGCTGGTGGCGCTGCTGACGGGCACGGCCATCGGCTGGATCGGCGGCTACATGTCGGTGCCGGATGTGTCGAAGGCCGCCCACGATATCGCGCTCGGACTGCCGGATCTACGGCTGCACCTGCTCTTCGACGGGCTCGCGCATCTGGCGCCGCTGCTGGCCACCGCGATTCCGCTGGGCGTCTACAACTTCACCGAGGCCATGAGCAATGTGGAGAGCGCCGCGGCGGCGGGCGACAACTACAACCTGCGCAGCGTGCTGCTGGCCGACGGGTTCGGCGCGATCATCGGATCCGGATTCGGGTCGCCGTTCCCACCAGCCGTGTACATCGGCCACCCCGGTTGGAAGGACGCCGGCGGGCGCACCGGGTACTCGCTGGCCAGTGGCGCGATCATCGGATTGATGTGTCTGCTGGGGCTTTTCGGAGTGCTCGCCACGCTGCTGCCCATTCCGGCGATCGTGCCGATCCTGTTGTACATCGGTCTGCTGATCGGGGCGCAGGCGTTCCAAGCGGTGCCGCGCCCGCATGCGGTGGCGGTGGTGGCCGCGCTGCTGCCGAACCTGGCGGAGTGGGGCGTCGGCCAGATCGACAATGCGCTCAGCGCGGCGGGCACCACCGCGGACAAGGTCGGCATGGGTGCGCTGGGGCAGGCCGGGGTGGTCTACGACGGGCTGAAGACGCTCGGCGAGGGCGCGGTGCTGGCCGGACTGGTACTCGGCGCCATGGTCACCTTCGTCCTCGACAAACGGTTCCGGGCAGCGGCTCTCGCCTGCGCGGCCGGTGCGGTGCTCAGCTTCGTCGGGTTGATCCACGCACCCGAGGTCGGCTGGGCCGCCGCCCCGAAGGTTGCCCTCGGCTATCTGTTCTTCGGCCTGGTGTGCCTGGCCTGCTCCATGCTGCGCACGACCCGCACGACCCCGGATACTGCTGCGGCCGAGCCGTTCTCGGAATAGGTCCAGCAAGCGGACATCGGTCACGCCTGGTGCAGCGATCTCGGACTAGGTCTGGCGGACGGGGGCGTAGGTGTCGCCGTCGAGGGCGAAGGTCCAGGCGACGCCCTCCTTGGCGGTGCGGGTGGCGGGTGGGACGCGTAGCCAGTAGGTGCGATGGGTGCCGTCGGGTTCTGGGGTGGAGTTGACCACCTCGACCATGACGACGTCCTCGTCGTCGGGGAGTTGGATGCGCCAGAGGATGCCGGTCTCGTCGCGGTGGACCGGCTCGGCGCCGGATTCGGCGAGATAGCGGTCGTAGCCGAAGAATTCGAGCATGACCCGGCGGAGTTCGGCGTTCTCCTCGGTGCGGATGCGGGCGGCGGTGAGGGTGGTCAGATCGTCGAAAAGGGAAGCGGGGACCGGCATTCCGCGCCACGCGTGCAGGGCGAAACCGTCGGGGTAGACCAGGGCGGGGCCGTCCTGGGCGTGCAGGCGGCCGGCCTCGTCGCGTTCCAGGCGGTCGGGGCGCTCGCAGAAGACGATGACGTGCTCGAACGGCCACCACCAGCCCGCGGCGCGGGCGACACCCGCCAGGCCGGCCAGGCGTTCGCTGTCGGGGAAGGCGGACAGCCAGGCGGCGTCGTGCTGGCCGAGGACGGCATCGAGGAAGATGGCGTGGATGTCGCGCTCGGCCTCGGCGCGGGCCTTCCGGTCGGCGGGATCGACAGCGACGGCGGCGTCCACGACGCCGAGGCGGATGCGGTCGGTGAGGGTGCGGGTGGCGTCCCACAGGCGAGCGCCGGTCGCGTTCCACAGTTCCGACCAGCCGGCAGGGCCGAGCTGGTCGTGCACACGGCCGCGTTCAGCCGCCCAGGGCCGGGTACGCACCTCGTCGCGGACGCTGCGGCCCGGGTCGTCCAGTGCGCGGATGGCGGCGACGGCCGCCAAAGGTGAAGCCACCCACAGATACCGGGTCGGGGCGGCCAGACCGGCACTGGCATAGGCACGCCGGGCGGCCTCCTCGGCGGCGGCGCGATCGGCGGGTCCGGTGGCGGCCGCGACCGCGCGCCACTCGTCCAGAAGCTGCATGTGAAATCCCTTGGTTATCAGGCGGATCGGCACCAGGCGAACTGATTCGGTCAGCGGCCGGGCGAGTCCGGTCGGCACCGGACTGGTCGGCGACTGCGCAGGTTCAGTCGGCGACGATGCGGACTGCGCCGGGGAAGTACTCCCGCTGGCGGATGACGCGGAACCAGCCCTTGGGCAGGGGAATCGGCGCGTGTTCCTCGTGCACCACGCGCCCACCCTCGGGCAGGTGCATCAGTAGCTGGGCGCCGGAGCGCAGTAGCTGCCCGGGTGCGGCCACCGCGTGCGCATGCCCGGTCACCTCCCCGAGCGCGAGCACCATGCGCCCGCGCGCATCCCGCGGTTCGGGCGGCGTCTCGGTCGCGTGCGCCGGCAGCTCCGACTCGGCGATCGGCATGATCAGCACATCTCCTTGACGGAACATGAGGTCCTCCCCGTGAGCACCGGCGCCCCGTGCGTCCGGCTCACTCGAAACTAGCGATGGGGTACGACAATTCGCGGCCACGGTCGAATGCCCCACGCCATCGCTCCATCGCTGTCGCCGAGTGGGTCGGCGTGCCGGGGCGCTCGGCAGCGCCCCGCGCCGGTGACCTGTCGGGTGCTCTTGGTAGAACTGGCGGGCACGGACAGATCACAGCCCTGGCGTACGGAGCCCGTCATATGACCATTTCCACCCATCTGCAGGAATTCCACGGCCTTCCCATTGTCGAGTTCTCCGGGGACGCGGCGGAAGTCGCGCCGCCCGCGGCGGACGCGGCCGCATGGCGAATCGCCGTCGATCCGTACGGCGACTCCCCGGAGGAGTGGCCGGCGGCCTTCGCGCGTTTCCTCGCGGCGGTGGACACCACCCGGGTGCGGGCGCTGGTGATCGGGCAGTGGGGTGAGGTCTACGACCACAACTCCGATCTGGTGATCGACGAGCTCATCCGGGTGCGGGAACGGTTCCCGGCGCTGCGCGCGGTCTTCCTCGGCGAGATCACCTACGAGGAGGCGGAGATCTCCTGGATCCAGCAGTCGGATGTCACGCCGCTGCTGGCCAATTTCCCGGCGCTGGAGGAACTTCGGATCCGCGGCGGCGAGCACCTGGCGTTCCCGCCGACCCAGCACGCGGCGCTTCGCACGCTGGTCGTGGAGACCGGCGGCCTGGGCGGGGATGTGGTGCGCGGGATCGGCGCGAGTTCGCTGCCCGCGCTCGAGCACCTCGAATTGTGGCTGGGCGTATCCAATTACGGCGGTGACGCCACCGTCGCCGATCTCGCCCCGCTGCTGTCCGGGGACCGGTTGCCGAAGCTGACCTCACTGGGTCTGCGCAACAGCGAGATTCAGGACGAGGTCGCCGCCGCGGTGGCCGGGGCGCCTGTCGTGGCGCGCCTGCAGACCCTCGATCTGTCCCTGGGCACGCTCGGCGACGAGGGTGCGACGGCGCTGCTGCACGGACAGCCGCTCACCCATCTGCACACCCTCGATCTGCACCACCACTTCATCAGTGCCTCCCTGCGGGCGCGGCTGACCGCGGCGCTGCCAGGTGTCACGGTGGATCTGTCGGAGGCCGAGGTCGAGAACGACGAAGAGAATCCGGCCGATCGCCGCTACACGGCCGTGGCGGAATGACCGGTGCGGGGGCGACGCGCCTTGCCGTGGTGGGCAATCCGGGCAACCGGCGCGTGACCATGTTCCAGGACGCGGTGTGGCGCGCCGGGATGGCCGAGGCGCGGGTGGTGCCGTGGCTGGATGTGCTGTGCGGGCGTGCGGAATTCGGGGCGGGCGAGCTGGTGCGGCTGGACTCGCCGGGTGAGGATCCCGAGGTCGAGCGGCGGCTGCGGGATGTCGAGGATGCGACGCGGGTCGAGGGCACGGCCGTCTGGTACGAACGATTCGTCGCGGCCGCGCGGACGGCCGGTGCGCGGGTGCACGCCGCCGGCGCACGGCTGCTCGACGACCCGGACGCGCTGGCCGTGCTCTTCGACAAACGCCGCTGCCATGCCGTACTGCGGGAAGCCGGTGTACCCGTACCGTTCTCACCGACCTCGGGGACGGGGACGCGGGTGCGCGGCTGGGACGATGTCCGGGAACTCATGACCGCGCACCGGCTGCCGCGGGTATTCGTCAAGCTCGCGCACGGCTCGTCGGCCTCGGGGGTGCTGGCCGTCGAGACCGCCGGTCGCGGCCGGGTCCAGGCGACCACCTCGGTGCAGCGCGATCCGGATGGGCGGCTGTTCAATTCGCTGCGGGTCCGCCGGTACACCAGCGAATCCGAGGTCGCGGCCATTGTCGACGCGCTGGCGCCGGACGGTCTGCACATCGAACGCTGGCTGCCGAAGGCGTCCCAGCACGGCCGCAGCGCGGACCTGCGCGTGGTGGTCGTGGGCGGGCGCGCCACCCACGCGGTGGTGCGCACCAGCGGCTCCCCCATGACCAATCTCCATTTGGGCGGCGCGCGCGGCGATCTGGCCGAGGCCCGCGCGGCCATCACCGCCGCGGGCGGCAGCTGGGCCGGCGCCCTGGCCATCTGCGAGCGCGCCGCCGCCTGCTTCCCCGGATTCTCCCGGGTGGGCGTCGATCTGCTGCCCGCCACCGGCTGGCGGCGCTTCGCGGTAGGTGAGGTCAATGCCTTCGGCGACCTGCTGCCCCGGCTGCGTGGCCTCGACGGGAGCGGGGCGGAGCGGGCGGACACCTATGACGCGCAGGTGGCCGCGATCCTGCGCCGGATCGGAAGCGGGCGGCATGTCATCGTCTGACCACCCGAGCGTGGAAACCCCTGCGCCGGACCCGGATATGAACGAGGTGATCGGCCGCGACGACCTGCTGCTGGTCACCCTCGACACGCTGCGGTTCGATGTGGCGGCCGAACTGGCCGCCGCCGGACGACTGCCGAATCTGGCCCGGCATCTACCGGGCGGCCGCTGGGAGAAGCGGCATGCGCCGGGCAGTTTCACCTATGCCTCGCACCAGGCCATCTTCGCCGGATTCCTGCCCACGCCGGCGACGCCGGGCCCGCATCCGCGGCTGTTCGCCGCGCGATTCGAGGGCAGCGAGACCACGGCCGGGCGCACCTTCGTCTACGACACACCGGATTTCGTGTCGGCGCTGGCCGGACGCGGATATCACACGGTGTGCATCGGCGGTGTCGGGTTCTTCAACAAGCGCGGGCCGATGGGTTCGGTACTGCCCGGGCTGTTCGAGGAGAGCCACTGGGACAGGGACTTCTCGGTGGCCTCGCCGACCTCCTTCGAAGCGCAGGTCGCCCGCGCCGAGGAGGTGATCGCGGCACTGCCCGCGGAGCGGCAGCTGTTCCTGTTCGTGAATGTGTCGGCGCTGCACCAGCCCAACTGGTTCCACCTCCCGGGCGCGACGCGGGAGGCGGGCGACTCGCGTGAGACCCACGCCGCCGCACTGGAATACGTGGACCGGCACATCGGCCGCCTGTTCGCCGCGGCCGCCGGCCGCCGCCGCTGCTTCGCCATCGTGTGCTCCGATCACGGAACCGCCTACGGGGACGGCGGTTTCACCGGGCATCGGCTCGGCCACGAGGCGGTGTGGACGGTGCCCTACGCTCAGTTCTTCCTGGAGAGATCCGCATGACCACGATTGCCACCCGGCCGCGGCCGTATCAGAGCTACGTCTACGGCTATCCGCACAAGACGGCGTACCGGCCGCTCGGTGCGGATCGGCCGCTGCTGAGCGAGCTGTGGGCGGCGGAACCGAAGGACGCGCTGTCGCTGTACGCGCACATTCCGTTCTGCGAATACCGGTGTGGCTTCTGCAATCTGTTCACCCGGGTGGGCGCGCCGGAGGAGCTGACCACGCGGTATCTCGACGCGCTGGAGCGGCAGGCCCGGGCGGTGCGGGCCGCGCTGGGCGACGGACCCGTGCGATTCGCGGCCGCGGCCTTCGGCGGCGGGACGCCGACGTTCCTGACCGCCGGTGAGCTGGAACGGCTGTGCGACATCATGGAATCGGTGATGGGCGCGGAGCTGCCGGCGATTCCGCTGTCGGTGGAGACCTCGCCCGGGACCGCGACCCCGGACCGGCTGGCCGTGCTGGCGCGGCGCGGCGCGACCCGGGTGAGCATCGGTGTGCAGAGTTTCGTCGACGCCGAGGCGCGGGCCGCGGTGCGACCGCAGCGGCGCGGTGAGGTCGAGGCGGCTCTCGAAGCGATTCGGGCGGCGCGGATTCCGGTGCTGAACATCGATCTGATCTACGGCATCGAGGGGCAGACCGAAGCGACCTGGCTGACCTCGCTGGACGCGGCGCTGGCCTGGCGGCCCGAGGAGCTGTACCTGTACCCGCTGTATGTCCGGCCGTTGACCGGACTCGGGCGACTCGGTGCGGACGCCGACGCGGACTGGGACGAGCAGCGGCTGCGGCTGTACGCGATAGGCCGCGACAAGCTGCTGGCGAAGGGCTACGAGCAGCGGTCGATGCGCATGTTCCGGCGGATCGACGCACCGGCTGCCGGCCCGGACGATTACGCCTGCCAGACCGACGGGATGATCGGCCTGGGCTGCGGTGCCCGGTCCTACACGTCGGGGCTCCACTATTCCTTCGACTACGCGGTGGCGACCCGCGAGGTCCGCGGCATCATCGACACCTACACGCGGACAACCGATTTCACGCGCGCCGAGGTCGGCCGCCGGATCGACACCGACGAGGCCCGCCGACGCCACCTGCTGCAATCGCTGTTGCAGGCCGAGGGGATGGCGGTCGCCGCCTACCGGGAGCGATTCGGCGGCGAGCCCGCCGACCACTACCCGGCCGAGCTCGCCGAGTTCGCCGAATCGGGTTGGCTGGACCCCGATTCCGGCCCGGAGCTACTACGCCTGACGCCCGCGGGCCTGGCCTACTCCGATGCCCTGGGCCCGCGACTGTTCTCGCCCGCGGTGCACGCCGCCATGGCCGCCTACGAACCCCGGTGAGCCGCCGTGGATCTCACGATTCTCTACCGCGGACCGCTGTCCTCCTGCGATTACGACTGCCCCTACTGCCCGTTCGCCAAGCGCCGCGACAGTCGCGAGCAGCTGCGCGCCGACCGGGCCGCGCTCGAACGCTTCACCGCATGGGCCGCCGATCAGCACGGGGACCGGTTGTCGATCCTGGTCACGCCCTGGGGTGAGGGCCTGGTCCGCTCCTGGTACCGGCGCGCGCTCGTCGACCTGTCCCGGCTGCCGAATGTCGCGCGAGTCGCCATCCAGACCAATCTCAGCTGCCGCACCGACTGGCTGGCCGACGCCGATCCGGACACCGTCGCCCTGTGGTGCACCTACCACCCCGGCCAGACCCCCTACGACCGCTTCGCCGCGAAATGCGCCGACCTGGACCGGCGCGGTATCCGTTTCAGCGTCGGCATCGTCGGCTTTCCCGAGCATCTCCCCGACGCCCGGCGCCTGCGCGCCGACCTGCCCGCGCACGTCTACCTGTGGGTCAATGCCCCCGAGGGCCATGAACTCTCCGACGCGGATGCCGCCGCCTGGACCGCTCTCGACCCCCTGTTCCCCTACAGCCGGCACCCCCACCCCGCCGCCGGACTCCCCTGCCGCACCGGCGAATCCGTCATCTCGGTCGATGGCGACGGCACGGTCCGCCGCTGCCATTTCGTCCGCACCGAACTGGGCAACCTCTACGACGGCAGCTACCGCGCCGCGCTGCTCCCCCGCCCGTGCCCGCTGTCGGCCTGCGACTGCCACATCGGCTACGTCCACCTCGAAACGCTGCCCCTCTACGACGTCTTCGCCGGCGGCGTCCTCGAGCGCATCCCCGCTACCTGGGCCGATCCATCTCCTCCAGAAAGATCCGCAACCCCTCCCCGATCTTCCCCGCAGCGTTCTCCAATTGCTCCGGCGACAACACCTTCCCGAACGACGCCGCCTTCAGCAATTGCCGCTGCACCTCTTTGAGGTTCATCGTCGCCCAGTCGCGTCGTGAGAGTTCCGGCATGGCCCGGAACGATACCTCGAGTAGAACGTTTGTTCGAGTACGCCGGTTCGATCGCGCGCGACTCCCCTGGAGCGGCAACTGTCATCCTCCGAAGATGGCTGTGGGATCCCCGGTGTACCAGGTGTTGTCGATGCGCATGCGGCGGATGAGCCAGCGGTCGCCCTCGCGCTGGAGTTCGAGGTCGTAGGGGTTCTTCAACAGGGCGTGGACGCTGGGGTCGGCGACCAGCAGGTGCTGGGCTTCGACCAGGGCGGTCATCCGGGCGGTGTCGCCGTCGATGGTGATGCGGGGGTTGGTGACCTGATGAGTGGTGTTCACCCGTCCGATGAACATGGCCAGGATGGTGGTGACGATGGTGTCGCGGCCGGCCATCACCGGCGGTGCGCCGCCCCAGCGCGAGGCGGCCGGGCGGAAGTCGAGTTCGGCGTCGGCGGTGAAGGCCGAAGCGAACAGGTCACGGTCCTTGGTGTCCTGCCCCAGCCCGAAACGGTAGAGGGCGTCGGTGATTTCGACGCGGTCGCGCAGTTCCGCGACGACCGCGGCGATGTCGGTCGAAGGTGCGGACAGGGCCTGGTGCGTGGTGCTCATTGGGTGCTCCCGGGTCGGTCGATCTGTTGGTTTCACTCTGCTGCCAGTGCAATTGGCGAACAATGCCGCTTTCGACAAGGATCGTTAGGCAGGACTTAACGATGGGATGGCCGGTGATCGAGCGGTACGAGGTGGAGACCCTGCTGGCGCTGGCCGAGGAACTGCATTTCGGCCGGACGGCCGAGCGGCTGCGCGTCTCGACCGCCCGGGTGAGCCAGACCGTGAGCAAATTGGAGCGCCGCGTCGGTGTGCCACTGTTCGACCGGACCAGCCGACGCGTCGAACTCACGCCGGTGGGAAGGCAATTGGTGCGGGAGCTGCGCCCGGCATGGGAGGACGTCGCCACCGCGGTGCGGCACGCCATCGACGCCGGGCGCGGCCTGACCGGCGTGCTCCGGGTCGGCTTCGTCGGCCCGGCCGCCGCCCAGTTGCTGGTCGGCGCCACCGCCGAGTTCCAGCGCCGAATTCCCGACTGCGAGGTGCGGATACGAGAGGCGCAGCCCGCCGAGATCCCGGACCGGCTGCGCGCCGGGGACATCGATCTGGCGCTGTGCGCGTTTCCGGACGAGCCGGCACCGGACCTCGAACGGGGACCGGTGCTGATCAGCGAGGCCCGCGTCCTCGCCGTCGCCGCGTCCCACCCGTGGGCCGGCCGAACCTCGATACCGGTCAGCGAACTCGACAAGGTCACGGTCATCCGGCTCGCGGGGGCGGAAATCCCCACGGCCACAGCACAATCCGGCCCGGTCACGGCCACGATGCAGGAAGCGTTGACGCTGGCCGGAACCGGACAGGGCGTGCTGGCCCTCGGCGCCCACGCCCTGCGCTATCACGCGCGCCCCGATGTCACCTACGTGCCGCTGCGTGACGCGCCGACGGTGACGTGGGGCCTGATATGGCCCGCGGGCCGCGACACCGCCCGCGTCCGCGCGTTCGCCGCCGCCGCGGAATCGTTCATGAAGTAGCCGAAAGGAACCCACCCGACCATGGCCTCCATCCGCCACGAGATCGCGATCAACGCCTTGCCGCACCATGTTTGGGAGGTGATCCGCGATATCGGCGCCGTCCACGAACGCCTGCTCCCCGGGCGGGTGGCCGGCACCCGGATCGAAGGTGTCCACCGGTTCCTCACCTTCCCCGACGGTCACGTCATCCGGGAACTCATCATCAGCGTCGACGACGACACCCGTCGGCTGGTCTACTCTGTAGCCGAGGGCGCCCGCCCCCGGCTGGACTACCACCATGCCTGCTTCGAAGTCCGCGCCCACGCCGACCACGCGCGCCTGATCTGGACCACCGATCTGCTCCCCGATTCCGCCGCCCCCGAGGTACGGATTCGCACGCAGTACGGCATCGCCGAGATGAAGCAGGCCATCGAAGCCTCCGCCGAACCCAGGTGACGCGTTCCGGGACCGCTCACCGGGCAATCCAAGATCAATTAGGGTCGCGGTGTCACAGATCGCCCGCGCCCGGTGTCTTGTGGACTGACACGGGTCGAGAGTGAGGACAGGAGCCACCCATGACCGGGACCACGGCCGCGACCGAGGCGTTCGTCGCGCATCGGAATCTGCTGTTCACCGTTGCCTACGAGATGCTCGGCTCGGCGGCCGACGCCGAGGACGTGCTGCAGGAGACCTGGCTGCGCTGGACCGGCGTCGACCTGGACACCGTGCTGGATCAGCGCGCCTATCTGGTGCGGATCACGACGCGGCAGGCGCTGGTGCGGCTGCGCACGCTGGGCCGCCGCAAGGAGTCCTATGTCGGTCAGTGGCTGCCGGAGCCGCTGCTGACCGCGCCCGATGTGGCCGAGGATGTCGAGCTGGCCGAGAGTGTTTCGATGGCCATGCTGCTGGTGCTCGAGACGCTCACGCCGACCGAGCGGGCGGTGTTCGTGCTGCGCGAGGTGTTCGACCTGCCCTACGACGAGATCGCCGAGGCCGTCGACAAGACCTCGGCCGCGGTACGCCAGATCGCCCATCGCGCCCGCTCGCATGTCGCGTCGCGGCGTCCGCGCGAGGCGGTGTCCGCGGCCGAGACCCGCGATGTGCTCGAAGCCTTCCAGCGCGCGCTCAATACCGGCGACCTGCAGGGGTTGCTCGATCTGCTGGCCCCCGACGTGGTCGCGCTGGGTGACGGCGGCGGGATCAAACAGGCACTGCCGCGGCCGATTACGGGCGCGGATCACGTGGCGCGGCTGTTCAGCGTGGGCTGGAGGACCGTCGCCGCGGGTATGAAGATCGAGCCGGCCATGGTCAACGGTCATCCGGCACTGGTCTTCCGGGTCGACGACGAGGTGGACACCGTCCTGGCGATCCGCATCGACAACGGTCTCATCACCGGGTTCTACTCGGTGCGCAACCCGGAGAAACTCTCGCGCATGACGCAGGAGACCAGCCTGAGCCGGTGAATCCGGCTACGCGGCAGGGCCGTTCAGGTACGTCAGGTGGGTGCGCACGGGGTGGCCGCGCCGCACGAGCGGGTCTCCGAATGCTGTTGCACGCCTTGTGATGCCACGCGCCGCCGACGGTCAGCCGCGCCCGATGTAGGGCATGCCCGTCGCCATCACGGTCAGGAACGGCACGTTCACCTCGAGCGGCAGCTCGACGGTCTGGACCACCAGCCGGGCCACGTGCGAGGCATCGATCGTCGGCTCCGGACGGATGCTCCCGTCCGCCTGCAGCGACCCCGCCGCGATCCCGGCCGTGAGTTCGGTTGCGGCATTGCCGATATCGATCTGTCCCGCGGCGATATTGTGCGCGCGGCCCTCCAGCGCCAGCGCCTTGGTGAGCCCGGTGATGCCGTGCTTGCTGGCCGCGTAGGCGACGGTATTCGGCCGCGGGGTATGCGCGGAGATCGACCCGTTGTTGATGATCCGTCCGCCCTGCGGCGTCTGCGTCCGCATGAGCCGGAATGCGGCCTGCGCGCACAGGAACGATCCGGTCAGGTTGATGTCGACGACCTGTTTCCAGTCCGCTACCGGCACCTCGTCGATCGGCAGCGTGGGCCCGAAGATCCCGGCATTGTTGATCAGCACATCCAGCCGCCCCCACCGCTGCACGATGTGCGCGAACACCGCGTCCACCGCCGCCGGCTCGGTGACATCGGCGGGCACGGCCGTCACGCTGCCCGGCCCGGGTGCCGAGGCGACGACCTCGTCCAGGGTGGCCGCCGTGCGCCCGACCGCCACGACCCGATGTCCGGCCGCGGTCAGCGCATGGGTCATGGTGCGGCCCAACCCGGTCCCGGCACCGGTGACAAGAACGATCTTCGATGTGGTCACGAACGCCGAGCGTATTCGACCGGCGCGGCCACTCGGCGACACCATCGCGTCACGCAACCCGTATATGTTCCGGACACCGGAACATTCGGCGCCCGGACTTCGTCCGGCCGACCGCTGTCAGTCGGCGGGTTTGCCCGCGGCGAGGACGGTGGCCCGCAGATGCCGCACCAGCGCCACGAGCCGTTCGATCGTGGCATGTTCCGGATCGGACAGCCGCAGCTGCAGCAGCTCCCGGCCCGCCGCGTGCACGATCCGGGCGGACTACTCCGGATCGGGAAGATCGGGAAAGGCTTCCACCAGTTCCTGTTCCAGGAATCCCCGCACAGTCTCCTGCGATCGGGCCAGCCGCTGGTACAGCACCGGTGGCGCGCCCTCGGGCGGGAACAGGAACAGCCGCCAGGTCGCGGGATGGGAGTCGATCGCGCGGATCGCACCGGAGAAGGCACGCACGAAGGGGTCGGTGTCCTGCGACTCCCCGGCCTCGACGACCATCTCGACGAACTGGCTCGCCGCGCGCCCGGCCTCCCGGTCGATGAGGGCGACGAACAGTCCGGCCAGGTCGCCGAACTGCTGGTACAGCACGGGCCGCGTGATTCCGGCGGCCTCGGCGATCCGATTCGGGGTGGCGGCGTGGAAGGGCGTTCCTGTCGCCCTTCCTGACCCGCGGCGCCTTCCTGGCCACCTTCCTCAACACCTACGCGGCCCTGCCCATGACGCTCACCGGAGCGCTGTCGGGCCGCCGCGCCGCGCGACGGGTCAACGAAACCTCGAATTTCTTTGCGGTGACGACACTTCCGGGCGCGCTGGGACGTTTCGGCGAGGGCTTCGAGGCCGCGGCCATGGTGCGGCTGATGCATTCGATGGTGCGCTACCACGCCCTCCAGCGCACCGAGCAGTGGGATGCCGGCGTGTACGGCGTCCCGGTGCCGCAGGTCGACCAGATGCCCGCGGGCCTGATCAACATCTACCTGCTCACCATGCTGGCCGCCCGCCGCGGCCGCACCGACTTCGATGCCCGCGAACGCGCGATCCTGGAGTTCACCCGCTACCGCTGTTTCCTGCTCGGCCTGCCCGAGGAGCTGCTCCCCACCACCGCCGAGGGTATCCGCGAAGTCTTCCACGCCCGCGCCGCCGTCCTGCGCGACGATTTCGACGACGCCACCTGCGGCGAACTGGTCCGCTCCACCATGGCCGCCTACCTGCGCCCCGGCACCTCCGGCTACGACCGCGCCGCCGACGCCGTCGAAAAGAGCTGGAGCCGAGTCTTCTTCGTCGCCTTCCGCGGCGGCGACCGCAAAGCCGCCGCCGCCATGAGCGTCACCCTCACCCCCGCCGACATCGCCCGAGTAGCCCTGACCGCCCCCTTCATCACCCTCCGCTTCCTCCTCATGTCCGCCCTCACCACCCGCCCCACCCTCCGCCGAGCCGCCGACGCCTACACCACCCGCATCGTCAAAAAACGCCTCGCCACCTACGGCCACGCCGAATACACCACCGACTCCCACACCTACCCCACGACGTAACCCCCACTCAATATCACCTGGTCGTCTTCGTCATCCCCGACAAGTAGCACCAGCAGGACTCAAGATCAGGGAGTTCTCACCGCGGGGACAAATTCCACGCTGAGAGCTCCCTGATCTTGTTATGCGGGCGGCCAGGGCCACGTTGACCGGATACCGCAGTCGCGGAAACGATTTCGGTCACCGAGCGCGAGACGCGAGCCAGCCAAGACGCGAGCCAGCCATTCGACCGCGGCCTGCGGTTCCAGTCGAACGAAATCCCCCGCCGCCGAAACGATTCCGACTTCATCGAGATATTGGCGAAGGCCTATTCCCGCGGATCTAGCCCGCGTCGAGAACATGGTCACCACACACCGTCGCGCCGCGATATCACCGTCCCCGGAACTCATTTCGGCCTCTTGTGCCCGCAGTTCAATCCGACCGGTCCGCACTCATCCGGACCGAGATTGGAGTGAAACAGAACACCGGGCGACACCGAATATCCCAGCGCACGGGGCAGGCAACGGGGCCGATCGTGCATACCAAGCGTTCGATAGCCCTGGAAACCTTTGTGGCCCAGACAGATCGATCAGCATACGAGTACGCGCTCTGCTAATCTCTGGCGTGAGCGTTCGGCGTTGAACGAGAGTTCTGCGGAGCCCGCTTCACCTGGGGGAATACGTTGCTGTCCGTGGTTTTTTCGGGTGCGTACGGCCCACGCCGACACCCCACCGAGCACACTACCGAAAAATCGTACACTGCACAGGATTTGGTCGACGCGCGGGTCGCCAAGGCCACCGTCACCGGGGAGATCCTCGACGGTGTCGGCGAAACCGTGTCGTTCCGATATCTGGAGGGCAGCCGGCGGCGGCTGCTGACCGTGGCGCTATCGCTCGCCTCGACCGGACTGGGCGGTGGGTACGTACTATGGCTGGTCGACAACGGTCTCGGCGCGACCGACAAGTACGAGCAGTTCGGGACGATCGCGATCATCATGGTGACCCTGGTGGTCACCGTCGAGGTGATTCGCTTCGCCCTCGTGATGGCCATGTCGCTGACCACCGCGCTGGCTCGCAAACCGGTGCCGATCCGCGCCCGCCCGGGCCTGAACGTCGCCCTGCTCATCACCTTCGTCCCCCGCAGCGAGGACATCGCCGTCCTGGAGCGAACCCTGGTGGCGGCCAAGGAGATCCGGCATCGGCACCCCGGCGTCTTCGACATCTACGTGCTGGACGAGGGCGATCCGGACCAGCCGGGCCGGGTGCGCGAGCTGGTGGCCGAGGTGGATCGCCGACACGGCAATCGGGTGCGCTATGTGACCCGCGGCGGCAAACCCGAATACCACCAGAAGAAGGGCCCGTTCGAGACCCGCACCAAATTCGGCAATATCAATGCCGGCCTCGACATGATCCGCGCGGACCCCGATCTCCCGCGCTACGACGTGGTCATGGGCATCGACCCCGATCACAAACCCATGCCCGAATTCGGGGAAAGGATGCTGGGTTATTTCAATGACCCGGATGTGGCGTATGTGGCGGGCCCGCAGGCGTATGCCAATGCCACCGACAATGTCGTGGCGAAACTGGCCGAGAGCCAGCAATTCGTTTTCCACAGCCTCATTCAAACCGCCGCCAACGCACACGGCGCACCCATGCTGGTGGGCACCAGCTACGCCCTCCGGATGAGCGTCCTCACCGGTATCGGCGGCATCCAGCCGTCCATCACCGAGGATATGGCGACGAGTTTCGCCATTCTGCCGCAACGCAATCCGGCCACCGGCCACAGCTGGAAGGGCGTGTACACCCCGGACCTGCTGGCGCACGGCGAGGGCCCGGCGTCCTGGGGCGACTTCTACAAGCAGCAGAACCGCTGGGCGCGCGGCGCCATCGAGCACATGCTGTTCGGTCCGTTCGTCCTCCAGATGCTGGGCATGTGGCGCACCCCGGCGCGCGTGGTGCACTACCTGCTGCTCATGGCCTTCTACCCGGTCATGGGAACGGTGTGGCTACTGGGCGCGGCCAATGTGGCGATCTTCAGCTGGTTCGGGGTGAGCGGCGCGGTGGTGTCGCCGGGCAGCTGGTTCCTGTTCTACGGCTGGGCGTCGGTGAGCCAGATGACGCTGTACACCTGGGTCCGGCGGCACAATGTGAGCCCCTACGAGACGACCAATTCCTGGGGCGTCTACGGCATGTTCATGAGCGTCATCACCGCGCCCGTGTACGCCAATTCGCTGATCAAGTGCCTGCTTCGGCGTCCGGTCGGCTTCGACGTCACCCCGAAGGGTTCGAAGTCGCGCGGCGACAGCTGGTTCACCTTCCGGCTCAATCTCATGTGGCTCGTCTTCTACGTCACCGTGGCGGTCCTCACCACCGTGCGCGGCTACGCGGCCCCCGCCACCATGATGTGGCCACTGTTCGGCGCACTGATCTCGGCCGCACCCATGCTGGTGTGGCAGCTGAACCCGCTCTGGCTGGCCTGGTCCGCAGGCCGGAGACCCGCTGACACCACCGAATTCGAGCTCGTCGAGATCGCGGAGGAGGAGCGGGCGTGCTGAAGAAGACACCGACCCGGTTCGTCCGCTGGGTGGTCACCGCCGTGGTGGTCGGCACCCTCGCCATCGCCACCACCGCCACGGTGGCGGCGCTCTACCACCGTTTCCAGCACAATCGGCTGATCAATTCCGATACCTACAAGGCGCAGTTCGGCAAGTGGGAGGTCGTCACGCTGCCGAAGGACGTCGACGCCAATATCATTCACTCGATCGTGCTGCCCACCGGCAAGGTGCTGCTCATCGCCGGCAGCGGCAACGACCACCACAATTCCGACAAGGGCGTCTACAACTCGCTGATCTTCGACCCGGAGACCCACACCGCCAAGCGCATCGACACCCCCACCGACCTGTTCTGCTCCGATCACGCCTACCTGGCCGACGGCACGGTGCTGATCGCGGGCGGCACCGGCAGCTACGAGGTGCTGCCCGAGAACCTCACGCACGCGGGCGGATACATGACGATCCGCAACGAGGATCCCGACCATCCGGGATTCGTCCCCAAGGGAACGACGTTCACGGGCAAGGACAGCGGCAAGGTCTACCGCTCCGATCGCGATATCACCGTCCCGCCCGCCGCCAAGGATCCGGTCACCTACAAGGTCTCCGCGACCGACCGCAATGTCTACGTCGCCGCCGACGCGCCGGGCGCCGACGGCGTCTGGGATCACAACGACCACTACACCATCGGCGGCCTGACCTACGCCCAGCAGCAGAACCTGTACGGCTTCGCTCCCGAGATGGCCCTGAAGAAGAAGGAATACCAGGGCATCGACGCGGCGTACGTCTTCAACCCGTGGACCGAGACCTATACCGCTGTCGGCAGTATGGGTTACGCCCGTTGGTATCCGACCCTGACCCGGCTACCCGACGGCAAGGTGATGGTCATGTCCGGGCTGGACGGCTCGGGCCGAATCCTGGACGGGCAGACCGAGATCTACGATCCCGCGACCGGCGCCTGGACCGAGCGCGACGACCTGCGCCGCATCTTCCCCACCTATCCGGCGGTCTTCCAGACCGCCACTCCCGGCCGCCTGTTCTTCAGCGGCCCCAGTACCGGCTGGGGCCCCGCCGAGGAGCACCGCGATCCGGGAATCTGGAACCTGACCGACAATTCGTTCCAGCTCGTGCCCGGCCTGCGTGACCCGAACATGCTCGAGACCGGCTCCTCGACCTGGCTGGGCCCGGTGCAGCAGCAACGGCTGCTCGTGGTCGGCGGTGGCGGCGTGGGCGATTCGGCGCTGTCCACCGGACGCATCGACATCGTCGACCTGAACGACGCGCAGCCCAGGTTCACGCCGCTGACCGTGCTGCCCCAGGGCACCCGCTACCCGAATCTGGTGCCGCTGCCCAGCGGGGACGTGTTCATCACCAATGGCGCCAACGACTATCGCGGCCGCGGGGCCAGCGACATCCTGGCCGCCTTTCTGCTCGATCAGCAGGGCGTCCTGCATCCGATGGCCGATCCGACCGTGGGCCGCGACTACCACTCCACGGCGGTGCTGCTGCCATCGGGCCAGATCATGACCGACGGCTCGAATCCGCTGTTCGCCGACAAGGCGAACACCCTGCCCGGCAAGTTCGAGCGCCGCATCGAAATCTATACGCCCCCATACCTGTACCGGCCCGACGGCGGGGCGGTCGCGCGACCGGTGATCACCGGCGGGCCCGACCAGATCCGGCGCGGCGCGACCTTCGAGTACACCGTCGGCAGCAGCCAGGCCGAGGTCCCGGCCGCGGCAGACATCAAGTTCGTGCGGCTGCTCGCCCCGGCGGCGATCACGCATGTCACCGACACCAATGAGCGGGTGGTCGACCTGCCGATGACCCACACGGATTCCGGTGTCTCCGTGAGCATTCCGGACAACCCGGCCATTGCCCCGTCCGGTTATTACATGCTCTTCGCACTGAACTCCGCCGGCGTGCCCAGCATGGCGAAATGGGTGCACCTGGGCTGAAGATCACCAGGACAGCTGATCGAGCAGCAACTGCCGGTCGAATTCGCCCGCCGGGGCCCCGCTGGTACCGCAACGGCCGTCGGATTGCCCCGGCGTCTTGATGAACGCGTGCTCGATCATCAGGTCCCGGTCGAAGCGGGTACTCGGCAGCGTTCCGACCCGCTGCCCCTGCGGATTACACCACTCGACCAGGTCGGCGGTGTTCGGCGCGCCGTTGACCGAGCTGTCGATCATGACGAACAGCTGATGCCCGTAGGCCTGCTCGATGCGCGTCGCGTAGGACCGGATCTCGGCCTCCGGCCGCCGGTTGGCCACATTGAGCGAGATTCCGGCGACGGGCTGTCCGGGACTGATGGCGCGCAGCAGATCCGCCACCCGCACGGGATCCACCCAGGTGCTGTTGCCGACATCGAGGTACACCGCGGTGGCCGGATTATGCTGGAGCAGTTCGGCATACGCGAATCCGAGCAGTGACAAACGGGCCGCGCGATCGGCGTCGTTCATCTCCGTGGCGTGGGCCAGCGCGTCCGGTTCGAGGATCACGATCGCCGGATTCGTTCCGATCGCCTCGCTGACACCGGCTATCCACTGCTGGTACGAGTCCGCCCCGGCCTGTCCCCCGCCGGATTCGCCGTGCAGGTCACGCCCCGGAATGTTGTAGGCGACGAACATCGGGATGGAATCGCTCGCCTGCCCCCGCGCGATGTCCCGCCGAATCGTCCCCGCCGTCACATCCAGATCGTGCGGCAGCCATTCCGCGACGGGCGTCCGGATCAGCCGCTCGAGATTCGCCCGCACTCGCGGATCGCTCACCGCAGGCAGCGTGGCCTGCAGATCCGCGTAGTACTTGTCGCTGGACTCGAGCAGATACTCCCCACTGGCGGGAGCGTTCCGCTCGGGCACCACCACCGCGGGCTCGGCAGTGTCCCGGCCGCACCCCGTCACGAAGAGCTGCACCAGCACCGCGCACAGCATCCCCGCTCGGAGCGAGCGCGACCGATATCGCCCCGTCCGCTGTCGCCGCATGCAGACAGTATGCCGGTAGGCCCACGCGACCGGGCACTCGACCGATTCCCCTGCGGCGCAGCCCAGTTACCGATCACCTCACCTGCTTCCCGACCAACCGGACCACAGGCCATCACCCTGACCACACTGCTGGACGCCGCCCCGCACCTGTTCGCTCGCCGGGCAGGGCTCGAGGCCACGTCCATCCCGGAGACCTGCACCAGCGCCGGACCGACCAAAGGCACGTCCTACTCCAATTTCGCCGACAAGGACGAGCAGTGCGTCATATCGGATCGCTTCACCGACCGCCGGGGAACCAGCGCCGGAAGCGGCCGGCCGCTCGCCTGCCATGCTGTGCCAACTGCCAGACTCACTTGTCTGTGCCCACTGCGAGACTCATCGGTATGCGATGGGCGGTGGCGGAGACGGGTGACGGCGGGGCACGGGTGTGCCCGCTGGATCGGGCCGGTCGGCCCGCGGGTCCGGTGGTCGAGGAGTCCTCGCTGGCCGAGGCCGTGCGCTCGCGTCCGGAGGCCGAGCGGTGGGTGTGGCGCTCGACCGCCGGAACCTATCGGCGGCTGCTCGAGGCGGGCGTGCGGGTGGATCGCTGCTACGACGTGGAGGCGGCCGAGTCGCTGTTGATCGGGCACGAGGAGGGCCAGTCCGGGCAGGCCCGTTCGCTGGCGGCGGCCTGGGCCCGGCTGCATCGGCTCCCCGTGCCGGAGGACGCGCCCGCGCGGGCCGCCGACACCCAGCCGACCCTGTTCGAATCCGGCCCGGTACCACTGCCATCCGGGACCGACGAGTTCACCGCACTGCTGGAGGTGTACGCGGGACAGATCGCCCGCACGGCCGCGGCGGAATACCCGCACCGCATGCACCTGCTGCTCACCGCCGAGTCGGCGGGCCTGCTGGTGGCCACCGAGATGTCGCGGGCCGGGATCCCTTGGCGCGCCGACCTGCACCGCGAACTGCTCGATTCCATGCTCGGAGAACGCATTTCCGGCACCGCGGAACCACGGCGCATGGCGGAGCTGGCCGAGGAGGTATCGCGGGCCTTCGGCGGGGCGCGGGTCCGCCCGGACCTGCCACAGGACATCATCCGAGCGTTCCAACGGGCGGGAATCTCGTTGTCCTCCACCAGAAAATGGGAGCTCCGGGAGATCGACCACCCGGCGGTCGCGCCGCTGCTGGCCTACAAGTCGCTCTACCGCCTGTACACCGCGCACGGCTGGTCCTGGATCGACCAGTGGGTGCACGACGGCCGCTTCCGTCCCGAGTACCTGCCGGGCGGCACGGTGACCGGCCGCTGGACCACCAATGGCGGTGGCGCACTCCAGATTCCGAAGGTGGTGCGCCGCGCGATCCGCGCCGATCCGGGCTGGCGGCTGGTGGTCGCCGACGCCGATCAGATGGAGCCGCGCGTGCTCGCCGCCATCTCCCGCGATCCCGGGTTGATGGAGGTGGCGGGCCGGGGTGAGGATCTCTACGCCGACCTCGCGGCCCGCGCGTTCGGCGGCGACCGCGCCCAGGCCAAGGTCGCCATGCTGGGCGCGATCTACGGCCAGACCTCGGGCGACGCACTCACCCACATGGCCGAGCTGCGCCGCCGGTATCCGGACGCGGTGGCCTATGTCGACGACGCGGCGGCCGCCGGGGAGGAGGGCCGCCTGGTGCGCACCTGGTTCGGCCGCACCTGCCCGCCCGCGACGTCATTCGACCAGGCGGACACCGAGGATGGGGCCGCCACCGGGTACGGCTCCACCCCGAGGGCGCGGGCTCGCGGTCGCTTCACCAGGAACTTCGTCGTGCAGGGCAGTGCCGCCGACTGGACCCTGCTGGTGCTGGCGGGCCTGCGCCATGCGATGCACACCGCGGGACTGCGCGCCGAGCTGGTCTTCTTCCAGCACGACGAGGTCATCGTGCACTGCCCGGAGGAAGAGGCGGCCGCCGTCGCGGCGGCCATCACCGCGGCCGCGGACACCGCCGGAGAGCTGGCTTTCGGCCCGACGCCGGTCCGCTTCCCCTGCACGACCGCGATCGTGGAGTGCTACGCGGACGCGAAATAGGAAATCCCCGGCAGCGCTGCGGGTTTCGCCCCTACGGCGTGCGCAGCGCGGACAGCCCCGCGGCCAGCAGCGGCTCGACCGCCTCGCCCATGTGCTCGAAGCCGGGTCCCACGGTCTGGCCGTGAATGTGACGGAAGTGGATGCCCTCGCTGATCACCGCCAGCTTGAACGACGCCAGCGCGATATAGAACCCGATCTCGGACACATCGCGGCCGGTGCCCGTCGAATAGCGTTCCAGCACTTCGGATTCGACCGGATAGCCGGGCGCGAGCGCGACATCGCTGACCCCGGGCATGACGCTGTCGCTCATGCGCTGATAGACCAGCAGCAGGCCGATATCGGTGAGCGGATCGCCGAGTGTGGCCATCTCCCAGTCGATTACGGCCGCGACCCGGTCCTCGGCGTCGACGAGCACATTGTCGAGCCGGTAGTCGCCGTGCACGATGCCCGTTGCCGACTGCGCGGGCAGGTTCTTCGCCAGCAGATCGTGCAGTTCGACGGCGGCGGGCAGGTCGCGGCTGTAGGAGGCGTCGAGCTGCTTCTTCCAGCGCCGCACCTGCCGCTCCAGGAATCCGTCCGGCCGCCCGAAGTCCGCCAGCCCGACCGCGCCCGGGTCGACGGTGTGCAGGGCGGCCAGCGTGTCGATGAGGCCGGTGGCGATGACCCGGGTCCGGTCGGCGCCGAGTGGCGCCAGTTCGGCCGCGGTCCGGTAGGGCGTGCCGACGATCCGTTCCATGACATAGAAAGGCGCACCGATGATGTCGTCGTCCTGGCACAGTGCGTAGGTGGCGGGCACCGGCACACCGGTGTCCGCGAGCGCGGTGATCACCCGGTACTCGCGGGCCATGTCGTGCGCGGTGGCGAGCACGTGCCCCAGCGGCGGCCGCCGCAGGATCCACGCCGACTCGCCGTCGCTGATCTCATAGGTGAGATTGGACTTCCCGCCCGCGATCAACCGGCCGCGCAGCGGACCGGTCACCAGGCCCGGCCGAGTGTCGGCCAGCCACACCGCGAGTCGCTCGAGATCCAGGCCGGGTAGTTCGCCGGGCCGCTGATCGTCGCTCATGTGTCTCCCCGATGCTCAGTGGCCGTCGCCGCTGTCCAGCAGCCGCGCCTGATAGTGCCGCATGCCCGACAGCCAGCGGTCGTAATCCGCGCCCTTGCGACGGTACATGTCGAGCACCTCCGGGTGGGGCAGGATGAGGAACCGCTCGTCGTCCAGCGCGGCCATGACCAGCTCGGCCACCGCATCGGGGGTCAGCACCGCACCGGCCGAGGTGACCGCCCGGGTGGCGGCCATGCCGATGGCGTCCCCGGAGTTCTCGCCCGCCCGCAGCAGCGGCGTCTCCACGCCCATCGGGCACAGGCAGCTGACCCGGACGCCCTGGTCGCCGTAGGTGACCGACAGCCATTCGGCGAACCCCACGGCCGCGTGCTTGGTGACCGCGTATGCGGCCGAGCCGATCTGGGTCAGCAGGCCCGCCGCCGACGCCGTGCTGACGAAGTAGCCCTCGCCGCGTTCCACCCAGCCGGGGACCAGCAGCCGCGCCGCGCGGATGTGGGCATTGAGGTTGACGTCGAGGGTGGTCTCCCAATCCTTCTCGTCGCCGAGCCCGACCGGCCCGATCACGCCCGCATTGGCGAAATACAGGTCGACCGGCCCGAATTCGGCCTCGGCGCGGGCGATGAGCTCCTCGATGCGGGCGGTGTCGGATACATCGGCCCCGACCGCCACGGCCGCGCCCGGGAACTCCGCGTTCAGCGTCGCCGCGACCGCCGCGGCGGCCTCGCCGTTCAGGTCGGCGACGACGACCCGCGCCCCGGCCCGCGCCAGCCGGGCGGCGATGGCCCCGCCGATGCCGCCACCGCCTCCGGTGACAATGGCGTTCCTACCCGCGACCTGCACGTGTGCTCCCTACGGCCCGTGCCGGCACCCGACCCGGGTGGATCGGAGGCGCCGGCTGATGGAATATGAAACCTACGTCGGATTCAAGTTCATGACCCGTCCGGCGTCAACCGGCCCGGCGGCGAGAGGTGAACAACCGATGCGGACAGCACATCTGGTGGACGAGTGGAAACGGCTGGGCAGCGCCCAGGTGGCGGCCAATGGCATCGAGCTGCGGGTGGTCGAGCACGGCGCGGGGGCGCCGGTGGTGTTCTGCCACGGGTTCCCCGAGCTCGGATTCTCGTGGCGGCATCAGGTTTTCGCGCTGGCCGAGGCCGGGTTCCGGACACTCACCCCGGATATGCGCGGCTACGGCGGCAGCTCGCGGCCCGAGCGGGTCGAGGAGTACGACATGCTCACGGTATGCGGGGATCTGGCCGGGCTGCTCGACGCCTATGAGCTGGAGGACGCCATCTTCGTCGGCCACGACTGGGGCGCGTCGGTGGTATGGCACATGGCCCGGGAGTATCCGGAGCGGGTGCGCGCGGTGGCGGGGCTGAGCGTCCCCGCGACCCCGCGGTCGTCCGGGCCGCCGCTGTCGATCATGCGCGCGCGGCTGGGGGCGGATTTCTACATGGTGTGGTTCCAGGAACCCGGGGTCGCCGACGCGGTGCTGGCCGCGGACCCGCGCCGCACGCTGCTGCAGGACGACATCATGAGCGCCGCCACGTTCCTGGACACCGGCACCCCCGAGCCGCCGCTGCCGGAGTGGCTCAGCGAACCCGAATTCGAGTACTACGTCGAGACTTTCACCGCCACCGGGTTCACCGGCGGGCTCAACTACTACCGCAATCTGGACCGCACCTGGGAGCGGACCGCACATCTGGAGGGCGTGAAGATCGCCCAGCCGTCGCTGTTCCTCGCCGGATCCACCGATCCGGTCATCCGGTTCACACCCATGCAGAAGATGTCGGCGCTGCTCAGCGATCTGCGCGGCACGATCGTCCTCGACGGCGCGGGGCACTGGATTCAGCAGGAACGGCCCGTCGAGGTCAATGCCGCGCTGATCGACTTCGCACGCGGGCTCGGCTGAGCGCTACTCGGTCTGCAACTGCAGCGCGTTCACCCACAGCTGGGTCAGCGTCGTCACCAGCTTCTCGAACGGAATCCGTTGCTTCTGAACGTAAACCATGTACGCCATGCGGCTCACCATGGCCGAGAGCGCGTGCGCGGTGATCATCGGATCCAGGTCGGCGCTGGCCTGCCCGGACTCCTGCAGCCCGCGGATCATCCGGGCATTGCGCTGCGCGAACGCCTTGCCGCGCTCGACGCGCAGACGGCGGAAGTTCTCGTCGATGTGGGCGACCTGCTCGAACAGCGCCATCAGCCGGGCATTGCGTTTGTAGGACAGCAGGTAGTCGCGATTGGCGGCCTCGATGAGCGCCCGGGTGTCGGTGATCCCGCTGCGCTCGCGCACGTGCGGGTGCAGCATCTCCTCCGAGACCTGTTCGACCAGGGCCGCGAAGATCTCGTCCTTGCTGTCGAAATAGGTGTAGAAGGAGCCCGACGCCATGCCGGCGGTCTTGGAGATGTCGGCGATCTTGGCGTCGAGGTAGCCGTCGCGTTCGAAGACCTCGCGCGCGGCGGCGATGAGGGCGCCGCGCGTGCGCTGACCGCGCCGGGTGGGCGGGGCGGTACGGCGGGATTCACCCTCGCCTGTCATCGATTCGGACGCCAACGCTGATCACTACCTGTCGTTTCGCGGACAACTTTCCAGGCGGACACCGTATCAACCGGCACGACTCCGACGGCGGGTGACCGGTTACCGCGAGTGTGCGGCGATGCGCCGGTCGATGACCGGCAGCGCGAACTCGGCCCAGCGAATGTTCTCCTGCTCGAAGGCGATTCCGCGCAGCAGGCTCAGGTACGGGCCGATGCGGTCGACCTCGGCGAGGTAGGCCTGCTCGCTGCGCCCGTCCAGCAGGCGGCCGCGCAGTCGTTCGTAGCGGGCCAGTTTCGCCTTCGACCACTCCAGTTTCTCGGCGACGGCCGCCCGCACCGCGGGGGCGTCCTCGGCCTCCATGGCCTGGACCTTCACCATCATCTCGTCGCGGATGGCGGTCGGTTTGGAGGGCTCGGCGATGAACGCGTGCAGCGCCGCCCGTCCGGCCGGGGTGATGGAGTGCAGGCGCTTGTTGGGGCGGCGCTCCTGCTCGACCACACGGGTCTCGATGAGACCCTCGGCGGCCATGCGCTCGAGCTCCTTGTAGAGCTGCTGCGGGGTGGCCAGCCAGAAGTTGGCGACCGAGGCGTCGAAGCCCTTGGCCAGGTCGTAGCCCGATGCCTCCCCCTCCAGCAGGGTGGCCAGAACCGCGTTGCGTAGCGCCATCCGCCCAGGCTACCACCATCGGCGATTATTCAATTTCTTGTCTAATTTCCCGTAGACACCACAATCTCCGGCCGCTACGGTGTGAACCATATACTCAATTAATTGACTATTGGAGGTGGGCATGCACGACTACGACGCCATCGTCATCGGCGCGGGCAATGCCGGACTGACCGCCGCGGCCACACTGCAGCGCGCAGGGGCGCGGACGCTGCTGGTGGAGCGGCACAATGTGCCCGGCGGCTGCGGAACCTCGTTCCGGCGCGGGCGATTCGAGTTCGAGGTGGCGCTGCACCAGCTGTCCGGGGTGGGCGTGGAGGGACAGCCGATCTCCTTGCGCGAGGGGCTGTTCCAGCAGCTGGGGATCGCGGACCGGCTGGAGTTCGTGCAGGAGCATGATCTGTACCGGGCGGTCGTCCCCGGCCGGCTGGACGTGACGATTCCGGCCGACTGGGATGCGGCGATCGACGTCCTCGACGCCGAGTTCCCGGGCAGCCGGGATCGGGTGGCGCGGTTCTTCGAGCTGATCAAGCAGGTGACGTTCTGGCAGATCGCGGCCATGCGCGGCATGCCCGCCGAGCAGATCGATCCGGTGCTGTTCCGGTACGGGCTGCGCCCGCTGCAGCAGGTGCTCGACGAATACTTCGACGATGACCGGATCAAGGTCGCGCTCGCCATGTACTGGACCTATCTCGGCCAGCCGCCGTCCGAGCTGCGGTTCCAGGATCTGGCGCTGACGCTGTTCGCCTACTTCGAGTTCAAACCGTGGCATGTGCGCGGCGGGTCCCAGGCCATGTCGGCGGCGATACTCGACTCGTTCCTGCAGGCGGGCGGGCAGGTGCGGTTCAATACCGGGGTCGAGGCGATTCTCACCGCGGGCGGGCGGGTGCTCGGGGTGCGGCTCGAGGACGGGGCCGAGGTGACCGCGCCCGAGGTGGTGTCGAATGCCTCGCTGCCCACCACCTACGCCATGCTGGACGGGATCGCGGTGCCGGCGGCGGTGCGAAACGATCTGGCCACCAGGCGGATCGGGGTGTCCGGGTTCGTGCTGCACATGGGCCTGGACGCGACGCCCGCGGAGCTGGGCTTCACCACCAGCACGACGTTCGTCAACCGGGACACCGACGACGATCGCACCTACCAGGCGTGGAAGTCGTTCGAGCCGGCGCGCGGAATCTGTGTCAGCTCCTACGATGTCGCGCCCATCGGGTTCGCACCGGCGGGGACCACCCATGTCAGCCTGATGACGTTGCAGTACGCCGACATCTGGAAGACCGTGGCGCCGGCGGAGTACGCGCGCACCAAGTTCGCCTTCGCCGAGACACTGCTGGATCTGTGCGAGGCGGTGACGCCGGGTATCCGCGACGCCATCGAAGAGGTCGATGTGGCAACGCCTTTGACCATGATGCGGTATCTGGGTCATCCGGGCGGGTCCATCTACGGCTACGACCAGGACGCCACCGAGGGCTGGCTGTTCCGCAACAGCGAACGCGAAACCCATGTCCCCGGACTGCATGTCGCCGGGTCCTGGTCCGGCATGGGCGGATTCCAACCCACACTCGAGGCCGGGGCCCGCGTCGCGCGCCGCCTGCTGCGCACCCAGGCCGCCTGAACGGAGCACATCGTGAAACGACACCCACTCGCCACCCGATTCGACGGCGCGGCAAGCATTCTCGAGGAGATCGAGGCCCGCCTGCCCGAAACCCGCGACCACAGCGCGGAGGCCAGCGCCACCGTGGACGCCTATCACCCCAAGCGACTGCTGCTGCGGGTGGACACCGTGCTCGAAGAAACCGTGTCCGCCAAGACATTCCGGCTGCGCGGCCTCGACGGCGCGACGCTGCCGCCATTTCTGGCGGGACAGTACGTGAACGTCTTCTTCGACGGCACCAGCCGTCCGTTCGCGATGTCCTCCAGCCCCACGGAGCTCGGCTTCTACGACCTGACGGTGCGGCGGGTGCCGGGCGGCCGGATCAGCAATCTCCTCCTCGACACCGTCGAGGCGGGGCAGGTGCTCACCACCACCGGGCCGATGGGGACCTTCCACCACAATCCGCTCTTCCACGGTGACCGCGTGGTGTTCCTGGCCGGCGGTTCGGGCGTCGCACCGGCCATGAGCATGATCCGCGAGCTCACCGACCGCGGGCCGGTCCGCGAATTCCATCTGATCTACGGTTCGCGGGACGCCTCCGACATCCTCTTCCGCGAGGAACTCGACACCTTCGCCGCGCACCCCGGCATCACCGTCGACCACGTCATCGCCGACCCGTCCCCCGACTGGACGGGCCGCACCGGATTCCTGTCGGCCGACACCATTTCCGACCTGACCGGCTCCCTCGGCAACCGCATGGTCTACGTCTGCGGCCCCCAGGCTCTCTACCCCTATGCCCTGGAGCAGCTCAACGACCTGGGCCACCCCCGCAAGCGAATCCGTTTCGAAGCCAACGGCGCTCCCGCCGACCCCACCGCCCATCCGCACTGGCCCACCACCGCCGATCCCGCCGAGGAGGTCACGGTCACCGTCCGCGACACCACCTTCCGCACTCCACGCAATCGGCCCCTCCTCGACGCCCTCGAAGACAACGGCATCCGCCCCGAAGCCGCCTGCCGCTCCGGCGAATGCAGCCTCTGCCGCATCCGCGTCCTGAAAGGCGAAGTCCACACCGCCGCCGAAGCCAAACTCCGCCTCTCCGACCCCGCCACCGGTTACACCCACTCCTGCGTCGCCTATCCCCTCACCGACGTCGAACTCGACCTCTGACTCTTCCCCACCGGTTTGGCCCGGGCCGCGCGCAACGGCGCGAACCGGGCCGAGAGCCTCGTCCCCGGAACAGGTTCATACCCACGGGATCCGTCCCGGCGGCGCCGAGGTGAACGAGGGCCGTGGAACGCCCACGCCGGCCACGGGCCGCTGTGCACCTGGCCGCGGCGGTTCGGCGCCAGCGGTGGAGACTGAGGCGGTGGAGGATGCCGGGCTGGTGGTTGTGGTGGACGCGGCCAACGTGGTGGGTTCGCGGCCGGACGGGTGGTGGCGGGATCGGGCCGGGGCGGCGCGGCGGTTGCTCGCGGAGCTGGGTCCGCTGCGGGAGCGGCTGCCCGGGGTGACGGACGTGGTCGTGGTGCTCGAAGGGGCCGCCAAGGCCGCTGCCGACAGCGCGGGGGCCGAACTGCGGGTGGTACTCGCGGACGGTTCCGGGGACGACACCATCGTCGAAGTGGTCGCGGCCGAGGCCGGAAAGGCCGGGGCCCGGGCCGGTTCGGTGCTCGTGGTGACGGCCGATCGTGGTTTGCGGGCTCGGGTCGAGGCGCTCGGAGCGACGACGGCCGGGCCCAGCTGGCTCCGGAACGCCTTGGCCCAGCCGGAATAACGACTCCCGCCACGGGGCAACCCGTCCCAGCGGACCGGGAACCCTACCCTGACCGCACCCTGAGGACACATCCCCCGCGGGTGGGATTTCCGGACGGTGGTTTTTCGGTAGCTTCGGAACAGTGCAGCCGCCGTTGATCGTTCGCCTGCGCGGCGCATGCCTGGTGGTGGGCGTGCTCTGCGCGTTCCTGCTGGGGTGGGATTTCGCGTCCGCGCCCGACGCCCGGGCCGATGGCGCGGCGAGCGGGGGTGATCTGACGGTGGCGCAATCGCTGGGGGCGCGCGAGCTCACGGTGGTGATCCGGCGGGCCGAGCCGGGACCGCTGCGCGTCGAGGTGGTGAGCCATGCCGGGTCGGCGGCCGGGGCGCTGACGGTCAGCGCCGCGCCGGTCGATCAGGGTGGCGAGACCTCCTCGGGCACGGTCGAACTCGCGGATCGGCCGGGGCTGTATGCCACGACACTGCGGGTGGATCACGCCGGGCCGTGGGAGCTGTCGGTCTCGGACGGCGAACGGACCGCCCGGATTCCGTTCCTCGTCGCCGCCCGCGTGGTGACGCCGTGGGAGCGGGCCGCTTACGGTGGCTTCTTCGCGGCGGGTGTGCTGCTACTGGTCGCGCTGGGTACCGCCCTCCTCTCGAAAAGAGGCTGGCCGACACTGATTCCGGTGGGCGCGCTCATCGCCGCGCTGACCGTCGGGACCACGGGGGCGGTGCTGTCCTCGAGTGCGCCGCAGCCGCGGCCGGCGGGCAGCCTGCTCGATCCCACGTCCGGCAATATCGGCAATCCGTTCCCCGAACGCGATCTGCCGCTGACCACGAATTATTCACGGCCGCCGGTGAATCTGACCGTGGGTGCGCAGCGTGCGCCGGCCGGGCAACCGACGGAAGTCGAGCTGTCGCTGACCGATTCGGCGACGGGGCGGCCCGTGGACGATCTGCTGGTCACCGATGACGCGCTGCTGCACCTCATGGTGGTCGGGCCGGCCGGGACGTTCTGGCATCGGCATCCGATCCGCACCGCGCCCGGGGAGTACCGGGTCAGCCTGGGGCTCGGGGAGTCCGGCGATTACGCGGTCGCGGCGGAGATCGCCCGGCGCGGCGGGGGTGTGCAGTTGCTGCGGTCCGCGCTGCACGTCGGCGGTCGATCCGGTTCCGGCGCGACCGATCCCGCACCGAGCGGGACGACTCTGACGACCACCGAGCCGATCGCGGGCGAACCTGTCACCCTCACCGCGGCCTACGGCGGTGCCGCGGATCTACAGCCCTGGCTGGGGATGATCGGCCATCTCATCGCGGTCGGCCCGCTGCCGGACGGCGTGCCCGCCGGGACGTCCGCGGCGACGGCGCCGATCTGGGCGCACGCCCACGCCATGGCCCCGACGCCCGCCGTCGGCGCCCAGCCGCCGGACGAGACCGTCGCCGCCTACGGCCCGAATGTGGCGTTCACCTTCACTTTTCCGCTGCCCGGCCGATACCTGGTGTGGGCGCAGGCCGAGCGCGGCTATTCCGTCATGACCATTCCGACCACGGTCGACGTCCGAGCGGGGGTGCCGCAATGACCAGGCGCACAGCACTGATCGCGGCGATCGTCGTGCTGGTGGCCGCGCTGCTGACCTGGTGGCTGTGGCCGTCCGGCAGCGCGAAACCGGTGCCGCGCAGTGCCGCCGGGCCCTACCAGGTGCAGCTGCGTGTCTCCGGCGGATCGCCGCACACCGGCGACAACACCGTCGACCTCGACATCACCGACCAGCACGGCACCGCCGCCACCCCGGATCGCGTCTCGGTGGAGCCCGCCATGCCACAGATGGGCCACGCGCTCCCGCCGAGCACCGCCGCGGTCGTCACGCCCGGGCACTACCGGGCGACCGTGACGCTGCCCATGCCGGGGCAGTGGGAGATCGCCGTGAAACTGTCCGGCGCACCGGGATCCGGCAGCGCCACCTTCTCCGTCCAGGCCAACTGAATCGAACGAAAGAGGATCAGGAGCAGACCATGGACCTCACCGCCAACGGGCGCGGGCTCACCGCCGAGGCGACCGCGCCGATCACCATCCGCCCCTGGCTGCCCGCGGCCATCCTGTTCGCGGCCAGCATGACCTTCGCCGTCGGATCGACCTGGGACATCCAGTGGCACTCCGATGTCGGGCCCGACACCTTCTTCACGCTGCCGCACCTGTTCATCTATGCCAGTGCGGCGATCGCCGGATTCACCGGTCTCACGGTCATTCTCGTCACCTCGGCGGCGGGCCGGGCGGGGCGGCGGGTGGACGGTGAGCTGGGCGGGCCCGGCATCAGCGTGTTCGGGCGGACGTTCACCGCGCCGCTGGGGTACATGGTGGCGGCGCTGGGCGCGGCGTCGTTCCTGCTGTACGGACTGTGGGATCTGTGGTGGCACAGCCTCTACGGATTCGACGCGATCATCGACTCGCCGCCGCACATCGGGCTGTTCCTGTCCAGCACGGTGATCTCGGTGGGCACGGTGATCGTGTTCGGGGCGGCGCGGGCCCATCGGTGGGGGCGGATCGGCGCGCTGTTCGCGCTGGCGCACCTGGCGACCTCGAGCACCGTCACCGCGCTGGCGGTGCAGCGGCTGAGCACCGGGACTGTGCGGTGGACGGTCGCGGTCACCGCGTTCATGGTGATTCTGCTGATGGTCGTGGGTGCGGGATTCCAGCGGTGGGGCGCGACCGTCACCGCCGTCTTCTCCTCGGCGATCCAGGGCGTGTTCTGGTGGTTCGCACCGTGGGCGGCCCGCGCCTACGCCGATTTCGTGGGATTGCCCATGCGCGAACACATCCGGGGCATTCCGGCGACTCCGGCGCTCATTCCGTTCTGCCTGATCCCGGTGGGCCTCGTGATCGATCTGCTGCTGCGGCGCACCGACAGCCCGGCGCGCCTGCTGCCCGCGCTGGCCGGTGGGCTCGGCGGGGCGATCATCGGCGGGTTCAATCCCGTGCAGCAGGTGATCATCTACGACGCCCGCCTCTCGCACGCCTCCGTCATCATCGCCACCACCGTCGCGGCCGCGCTGCTGGGTGCGCTCGGCGGCTACCTGGGCTGGCGCTTCGGCGACATGCTGCGGCTGTCCGCCCCGTCCGAGAAGGTCAGCGCATGATCAACCGTCTACTCGCCACCGCCGCAACGATTCTCGCGATTCTCGGGCTGACCGCGGGCACCGCCGCGACGGCGTCGGCGTATCAGCCCGTCAATATCGTGCACACCGAGCATGTGCAGGCCGGGCCCTACTCGCTGACCGTGGGATTCAGCGAATGGCCTTTGCGCGCAATGCAATCGCTGGACTTCACCTTCATCCCCGACGGGGGCATCGAGGACAAGACCGGCACGCTCACCGAGTACCAGCCCAACGGGAAGGTGCGCCGCGCCGAACCGCTGTCGCGGCATCCGCGCAAGCGCGACGTCTGGGGCCTGGACGTGCGCTCCCTGGATGAGCAGGGCGCGTGGACCTTCCACTTCGTCATCGACGGCCCCCAGGGCCGCGGTGAAGGCGATCTGGCGAACCTCCCGGTTCTCCAGCAGCCCGGTCCCCCACTGGGTGTGAGCTGGGCCGTCAGCACGATTCCGCTGATCGGCCTGATCGCCTTCCTCGCCTACGCCTGGCGCCGCAGCCGACGCCCGGTCACGGCCCCGCAGCCCGTCTGACGGTCAGTCGGTGGCCCCGGCGAACATGCCGGGCTCGTAGGACCCACCCTGCTGATGCAGGATGACACCGAGCCGGTTGGCGGCATTGATCATGGCCACCAACGCCACCAGGGCCGCGGTCTGGTTGTCGTCGTAGTGTTTCCGAACCTGCGCCCAGGTCTCGTCGGAGACTCCGAGGTGGGCATCCGCCAGCCTGGTGCCCTCCTCGGCGAAGGCCAGCGCCGCCTGTTCCGCCTCGCTGAACACCGACGCCTCCCGCCAGGTCGCCACCAGATTGATCCGAACCGGCGGCTCTCCCGCGGCCGCCAGCTCCTTGGTGTGCGCATCGGTACAAAAGCCACACCCATTGATCTGGCTGGCCCGCAAACTCACCAGCTCCTGGGTCGTTTTCGGCACCTCCGACTGCGTGATCACCAGACTGGCATTCGCAAACCGCTTGGCGAACTTCGCACCGACCTCATTCGCGAACATATCGAGCCGAGCACTCATAGCGTCCATCTCCTTCATCGTCAGTGGGACGACCATGAGGTGCCGGCCACCCCGGATTTGTGACACCGCCCGGCTATGACACAGGCCACATGTCCCCGCCGCGGCAGACAACCGGCCCAATCGCGGCACTCTGCGCAGGCGAGCAGCGGCCTCCCGCCAATTTCGCTGTGGTAGTGCGCGTTTGGATCCCGCGGGCGCCGGTTGAGTGTTCGCCCGTGTCGTACCGTGGGCTGCGGGGGGTTTTCCGATGGATGGGATTGCTTTGCCGCGTCGGTCGACGGAGCGTGGGTCGAGAGGAGACCGCACCGGCCAGAGGTCGCCGGCCAACTCCGGCGCGAAGCCCAGCTGATGCCTTGGCTCTCGACAGACTGGACCTCCCCCCACGACTGATCGCCTCCAGCTCTCGGACGCACGCGCTTCCGAATACGCCTCGGCCGCAAGAACACCCGATGCCTCCACAGGCAATCGCCTGCCAGCGGACTGCCAGCGCCGGCTGGAACCCTCGTGCAGGTAGGCCCGAGGACGACGTCCGCGTGTGACAACTGCGAGTTAGGGAAGTGCCATGAACGGCGACGAATCGCCACGGCGGCTGGTCGTGGGAATAAGCGGCGCCACGGGCATCGGCTACGGCCTGCGGGTGCTGGAGTTTGCCCGGAAGGCCGGTGTTGAGACGCATCTGGTCGTTACGCCCGCTGGTCAGCAGACGCGCGCTTACGAAACGGAACTGAGCGCGCGGGATCTCGCGGAAATGGCTGATGTGTCCTACCGGCCCGCCGATATCGGTGCGGCGATCGCATCCGGTTCTTTCCGGACCGTGGGGATGATCGTGGCGCCGTGCTCGATCCGCACCCTCTCGGCGATCGCTTACGCCAATGGCGACAATCTGCTCACTCGAGCCGCCGATGTGACGGTGAAGGAGCGGCGGCGCCTGGTGCTGATGGTCCGCGAGACGCCACTGACTCTCGGGCATCTGCGAGCGATGGCCGCCGCGACCGAATCCGGGGCCATCGTGATGCCGCCGGTTCCCGCGTTCTATCTGCGACCGCAGAGCGTGCAGGACATCGTCGACCACACCGCGGGTCGTGCGCTGGACCTGCTCGGCATCGACATGCCCGATCTACCCCGCTGGGGAGAATAGGAAATACCTTGACCCACTTGACAAGTCTGCGTGAATTCATCGCCGAACTGGAGAAGATCGGCGAGATCCACACCATCGACAAGGAGGTCGACTGGAATCTCGAAGTCGGCGCGATCATCCGTCGCTGCTACGACTTGCGTGCTCCGGCACCACTTTTCACGAATCTCACCGGCTACACCGATACCGGCTTCCGGCTCTTCGGCGCTCCCGCGGCACTCAGCGCCCCGCAGCACCAACTGGCCCGGCTCGCACTGTCCGTGGGGCTGCCCGCCGACGCCACCGGCCAGCAGATCGTCGACGTCCTCGCCGACGCCCGCACCAAGCCGGGCATTCCGCCGACGGTGGTCGGGTCGGTCTCCGCGCCGTGCAAACAGAACATCATGCTCGGCGACGATATCGACCTGTTCGCCTTTCCGACCCCATTGATCCACGGCAATGACGGCGGCCGCTATCTCCAGACCTTCGGCGCCAATATCGTCAAGACGCCCGACGGCTCCTGGACGAACTGGTCCGTCAATCGAATGATGGTGCACGACAAGTCGACTCTGGCCTGTTTGCTGCCGCAGTCGCAGCAGATCGGCATCATCCGGGCGATGTGGACCGAGGCAGGCACTCCGATGCCGATCGCGGTGGCGCTCGGGGTCGAACCGGGCCTGGTGGTCGTGAGCGGTATGCCGCTACCCCAGGGCGTGGACGAAAGCCATTATCTGGGTGGGCTTTTCGGTGAGGGTATCGAGGTGGTACCGGCCGAAACGGTCGATCTGATGGTTCCGGCCACCGCGGAAATCGTGGTCGAGGGCCACATCCTGCTCGACGATGACGTCGAGGAGGGCCCGTTCAACGAGTACCCCGGCTACAACGCGACGGTGAGCTCGCTGAAGGCACGCTTCCAGGTCACCGCGATCACCTACCAGGACAACGCGATTCTCCCGGTGGTAGCGGCAGGGCCTCCGGTCGAGGAGGACGACACCATCACCGGCACGGCCGCCGCGGCCGAAATCCTGCACCTGCTGCGCGAGGCCGGGCTGCCGATCTCCTCGGCCTGGTACAACTTCGAGGCCGCCGTGCACTGGCTGACCCTGGCGGTCCGTGCGGACTGGCACGAGACCTCGGGACTGCCCTCTCACGAACTGGTCGACAAGGTCGCGGAGGTCGTGCTCGGTGGCCCCGCGGCGGTGCACGCGCCCAAGATCCTGCTGGTCGAGGACGATATCGACATCACCGATCTCGATCAGGTGGTGTGGGCGTTCGCGACACGCTCGCATCCCGATGTGAACCGCGGTGAATTCCATTTCGAACGCAAACTCACCGATCCCCTGGGCATCTACCTGTCCGCGGAGGAGCAGCACAGCTTCAGCGCCGGGAAGGTTATCTACAACTGCCTGCTCGCCGACCTCTATCCCGCCGGGAAGCGACCGGTAAAGGGCAGCTTCGAAAACGGCTGGCCCGTCGAGATCCAGCAGCGTGTCCTCGAGCAGTGGACGGCGTACGGGTTTTCCGAGGCGAAGTAAGGAAGACACCACGATGCGCATCGTCAAGACATTCACCCCCGTCCGCGTCGAGAGCGATCGCTTCTCGGCGACGGTCGACTATTACGAGCAGGCATTCGGGATCCGGTGCGACCTGCACTTCCGGTTCGAGGAGGGCAATCTCGATATCGCGACCATCGGTCCGCTGGTATTGATCGGCGGCCCCGCCGACGCACTCGCGGCCGCGCCGAAGCAGGACATCGTCATATCGGTGGACTCGCTGGAGGAATTCCAAGCGAACCTGCACGCCCAGGGCGCCACCATCGTCTCCCCGCCGGCCGACATCCCGACCGGGCGAAACATGATGGTGCACAACCCGGACGGGACACTGTTCGAGTATGTGCAGTGGTCGGACGAGAAACTCGCAGCGGTGGATCTCTCACGCCGCTCAACCGCCTAGCGCCCGTCCCACCGCGCCGCCTCGGGTCGACACGCTCTGACGCCGCTACCCGCGCTGACCGGTCCGGCCGGCGCGGGACCTCGGAAGACCGACGGGCAGAAGATCGTATGGCTATCGTCGACCGCGTCCCGAATTCGGTTGCGCAGCATGACGTCCGGCGTATCCCGGACGGTTACCGGTCAGGGCTCGAGCGACCCCGCCGGACGAGCCGCGCACAACGCACACGCGTTGTGCGCTCCCCGGCGCGCAAGTCGGCGACCGGGGTGGGCGGCAATTCCGCCTACCCCGGTCGTGAGAATCAATCTAGTGAGGCCAGCAGGCGGGGGCAGTGCTGTCCATCCAACAGTTCGAGCTTCCTGTGGGTACGAGCAGAGGGCCGAACATCCCTAACGCCATCGAGATGAAATACATGGTTTTGAACCTTTCGAAATGTGAATAGAACCGGCACAGTAGTGTGCCGTCGCGCCGGCGTGCAGCCCCGACTCCCAGGGGCGCCGTTTCAGTGGTGGATCACCTCGCCGAGCCGCGGCAGGACGAGTCGCTTCCAGCTGCGCTCCGTGGCGTTGCGTGCCATCTTCTGCCGGCGGTCTTCGATGTCGAAACCTGTCTGCGTCAGCAGAAGTCGTGTGCCACGACCCTGCGGCCGCAGTGTCCAGTCGACAATCCAGCGAGCGGGGTACTCGGCCTGCCGATATATCCAGCTGTAGGTCAACTGCTCACACGGCCGAGCCGCCAGCACCTCGCAGATGATCTCGTTGGGCGATGAGTCCGGGATGGTGAATCGGAAGTGGGTGCCGGCCGAGGCGGCGAACCCGGTCGGTCGAAGCAGCCACCGCTCCAGCAGATCCGGCTCCGTCAACGCGCGCCACACAGCGTCCGGTGGCTGTCGGAAGAAGCTGCCGAGCTCGACTGCGGCGGGATTCAGCTGTGGATCAGCGATCACCGGCTCACCACCGCGACGAGGGGCGATACTGCCGCCAGGCTGCTCAATTCGCCTGGCCTTCCTTGTATTTCGCTTCCATTTCCGCGGCGAGCTGCGGCTTCTCCGCCTCCATCTTCTGGACGTAGGCGACCGCGTCGCCGACGGTTCGCAGACTCGCAAGGTCCTCGTCGGGAACCTTCACGCTGTACCTGTCCTCCAGTTGCACAGCGATCTCCACCAGTGACAACGAGTCGATGTCCAGATCGTCGACGAAGGATTTCTCGATCACCACCTCCGCGGCGTCGATACCCGTCACCTCCTCGACGATCTCCGCGATGCCGGCGACGATTTCTTCTTGCGTGGTAGCCACGAAACACCCTCCTCGGTGTGACGACATATGCGTAGTACTCCACTCGTCCTCCACGACCGCTTCGGTTTCCGCTGTCGGGGTCGGACGGGAGTGCCCAGTACGCTAAAAGCTCCAGTGGGGTGGAGGTTCAACAGGTTGTGACGGACGACACACAATCCGGTGTGCCGGTGAGCATCGGGGAGTTGGCGCGCGGCACCGGCCTTCCGGTGCGGACGATCCGGTTCTATTGCGACGAAGGCATTCTGGAATCCCAGCGCAGCGCGGGCGGGCATCGGATTTTCGACGCCGACAGCGCCACCGAACGACTGCTGCTGGTGCGGCGGTTGCGCGCGCTCGGTCTCGGGTTGGACTCGATCACCGGCGTGCTGCGAGAAGAGCGGTCGATGGCGGAGGCCATCGCTGCCGAAAGTGCACGGCTCGATATCGAACTCAGGTCGCTGGCGTGGCGGCGGGCGTCACTGCGCGCCATGGAGGCGGTTGCCCCGGCACACCGGGCCGAGCGACTCGCGTTGCTGGCCGCCGCGCAGGACGGTGGCGCGGTGCACGATTGCCTCGTACGGTTCTGGCGGCGCATTCTCACACCGATACCGCGGTGCGACAGCGATATGTGGGTGTGCTGGAATGTCCCTGAGCCGCCTGCTGATCCGTCCGTCGACGAGGTTGTCGCGTATGCCGAGCTGGCCGCTCTCGTAGCCGACCCCGGCATGAAAAGTGCCGTGCGACAGCAATACTGGCGAAATCGACCGGAGCTGATCCGTGACCCTCGAGCGTTGTACATCACCATGGGCAACGTAATAGTGGACGTGGTGCCACTCGTAGCGGAAGGTGTTCGGCCGCGCGCCGGCACCGAACTCGACCGATTCGTCAACGCCCATGCCGAGGCACGAGGGGAACGTGATTCCCCGCGCTTCCGCGAGCAATTGCTGATCGACGCAACCGATTCCGACCACCGGATTCACCGTTACTGGACTCTGACAGAACGGTTCTTCGGACCCCGTGTCACTATCGGACGAGCCCACGACTGGCTGTACAACGCGCTGGCCCACTCCACCGACCTCGCCGATGCACAGCCACCCGGCCAGCGTTCGCTCCCATGAATTCACCACGCCGATCAACATCACCGACGCCATGCGTCATACCTGGCTGCCCACTCTCATATCGCTGACGCGCCGTTCGAACCGGCCGACGCGGGCCCTCGGAAGATCCCTATGCTGATTGCCGGGGTCCTCGGGGCGGTCGTAGGGTCTTGGGTGCCCCGGGGTTCCGGGTGTGGCTACGGAAGGTCAACGGGCGGGCGTCATCTCGGGCGGCTGACCGACCGCTGGCAGTGCGCGGGAATGCCGAGTGGAGGTTGTCCAGCTGTTGCCATGCGGACCAGGTCGGCAGGTCGGGACTACCGCCAGTGGTGGTCGCCGAGCGCCGCTGCTTCGGAACCACCGTCGGCGAAGATGACCTGACCGGTTACGAAACGGTTGGCCTCACCGGCGAGCCAGCAGATGAGTTCCGCAACCCATTCCGGACGGCCCGGGAACCCGCCGAAGGGTTGTGGCGCAGCGGTTTCGACAGCCTTGCGCACGTTGTCATCAGCGAAGATCCACGCGGCTGCCGGAGTGTCGACGACACCCGAGGCAACTGCATTGAGCGCTATGCCGGCTCCGGCCCACTCGGCGGTCGGAGCGACATTGCGCACCCAGCGGTTCAAGGCGCGCTTGGCAGTCCCGTAACCAGCGGTCGCGCCACCGGCAGCCGGATCGTTGGCCAGATACGCGACGGCAGCAGCCTCATCGCCGTCGAGGCATGCCTGCATGATGCGTTCGTCCGCAGGTGCCAGCGACGATGTCGACGACACCGCCACCGCGCGGGGCGCGGGACTGTGCGCCAGCAACGGACGAAGGCCCTCCAACGTTGCGACAGTGCCGAAGTAATTCGTTTCCAGCATGCCGGTCCGGCCGCCGCCCGCAATCGCCAGCACCGCATCGATCGGCCCAACCTCACCCACCTGGTCGACGAGTGAGCGACGACCTCGCGGCGTGGACAGATCAGCGTGGACCTCAGCGTTTTCGAGATCGCATCCGATGACCCTGGCACCGCGTTCACGGAGCAGCGCAGCAGTCGCCGCGCCGATTCCCGATGCCGAACCGGTAACCACATAAGTACGTCCGGCGGTCCCTGCCTGCGATGTCATCGCGCCCCTTCTCATCACCCGACCGGCACCGCGCACTCACACCTCGCCGATGCCCGAACAACCCCAACACCCTATGTAGGCGTCGCCACGGTGCGCATCCAGAGAAACCGAGACGCCTGCGCGCAGTGCGCCGGGGATCTCTATGGCCGGCAGCGTAATTGCCCGACCTCTTGCCGGTCATGGATTATTCGCGGGGTACGCACAGCCGCGTCTCGGCCTCTGTCGGGATCGCCGAGGGGTCCACTAATGGTCAGCCACGAATGCCGTTTGCAGGGGGATGGTTTCGCACTCCGGTTACTACGTGTCGCCATTGCTAGCCGATATCGGCGACGACGAACATCGGTGTGTGGTCGTCGGCCTCTGCCAGCAGGGTTCCGGAGGTGTCCCACAGAGCGGCGCGGCCGCACCCGGTGACCGGGCCCGCAGGTCCCACGTGGTTGGCAAGGGCGACGTAAACGTTCGCACGGTCTGCGATGCCTGGATATATCGACGCACGTTCGGCGATGCCGCGACCGGTGCCGTACAGGGCGCTGGCCAGATGAACGTCACAACCATCGTCGGCGATTCGGCCGACCAAGTCGGGGAAATGGTTGTCGAAGCAAGTGGCAAGGGAGAAACGTAAACCCTGGAGTTCGAAGCGGCCGTCCTTGTCCGCGGAGGTGAAGAACTGCTGCTCTTCCTCAAACAAATGCTGTTTGTGATAGGTGGTGAGCAGATCGCCGGCGGCGCTGTAGACGTAAGTGGCGATCACGGGACGGTGACCGCCGAGGTCGGGGGCAGCGCAGTTCACAACGGTCGCTATCCCGCTGGTGCGCAGCGGATCCAGGCGAGGGTCATCGGCGCGGAGCCACAGGCTCTCATCGGCTGCAGTGGCGGCCAGTTCGTATCCGGTCACCGCTAGTTCCGGAAACACGATCAGCTCGGCGGAGTCTGCGCCTGCCTGTTCGGCAAGCCTGACCATTTGTCCGATATTGGCCCGGACATCGGTGGGTGCGCAAGTGAGCTGTGCCGCTGCGACTCTCATGCGCTGCAGATTACGCCGCGCAATGTGAATGCAGTGACCTACGCGGTCGACGTCTTCCTCGATCGGGTGTGCCGGCCCCTCCAGCCTCCGCCAAATGACCATCCGCGACACTCTCGACGCCCCTGGACGACGTCGCCACCCTCACCAACGCCTATACTCCCTGAGCCATCCTCGGCCTGCGCGGTGCGTCACGTCCGCACCCGGCTCATCGTGCACAGCCGAGGGAGCCTGACCTCTCCAAAATGATTTGCAGTGTTGGCACTTTCAGCGAATTCCAGGCGCGACGGTCTGCGCGGCGGGATGCGCAGTCGCAGAGCCTCGCCTTTCCGGGTATAGGTCCGTCGACAGCCATCCCTGTTCGCCAGGCCGTCGAGAACACGGCGGAGGAAAAAGGAAGCCCGGCCGCGCGCCAACCAGCGTGAAACATGACCGAGCAGAGGAGTTCAGCAGTGGTAGCTACCGAGCAGGATCAGTTCTTCCACACACTGATCCAGTCGGCCCAGCGACTATCGTTCGACCCACGATGTCCGCAGCTGTACGAGCCG
>NZ_JBSGGG010000027.1:35237-149951 GCF_053603795.1 Nocardia sp. NPDC004123 | reverse complement strand
GCGTCGGCTCCGGCCGCCGAGGCCAAGCCGTCCATCGCGCCCAAGGGCCTGGCCATGAAGTCCGGCCTCAAGCGTCCCGGCCCGAAGGCCCCGGGTACCGCCGCTCCGGCCGCCGCTGCGGCTCCGGAAGCGCCTGCGGCTCCGGTGGATTCGGCTCCGGCCGAGGCCGCTCCGGCCCCGGCCGCCGAGCCCGCCGCTGCGGCCGCGACGGAGGGCAATGGCACCTCGGAGGGCAATGGCGCGGCCAAGCCGCCGGCCGCCAAGCCTGGTGGCCTCGGCTTCAAGTCGGGCATGAAGGCGCCGGGCCGGAAGAACTAGGCACCGGCCCGAAACAGCGGGCAGCCGAACCTGATTGACGAAGGCGGCGCTACCGACCCGGTAGCGCCGCCTTCGTCGTTCTCGCCGCGTACCAGCCCGTTCGCGCCGATTCGGCGGGCGCTGCGGCGGCAATTCACGGGCCATTCGCAGCCCGTTGGCTAATCTCAGGCAACATGACGGGCCGGAGTTCGCCATACTGCAAGGTATGACGGATGCGCGGGCGGTGCGGGTCGAGATCGGGGTGGAGTCTCTGGACGGGGTCCGGATCGCCGAACAGGCGGGGGCCGCACGGGTGGAATTGTGTACCGGGCTGACGGTCGGGGGACTCACGCCCGGGCCGGCGCTCATCGAGGCGGCGGTCGAGGCGGCGGGGCACACCCAGGTACACGTGCTGATCCGGCCGCGACCGGGCGACTTCCGCTACTCGGCCGACGAGGTGGCGCTGATGCACACCGATATCGAGCGGGTGCGGGCGGCGGGTGCGCACGGGGTGGTGATCGGCGTCCTCGACGAGGACGGCCATGTCGATCCGGCCGCCAATACCGAGCTGCTGGCCGCCGCGGACGAGCTGGAGGTCACCTTCCACCGCGCGTTCGACGTGTGCGCGGATCCGTATGCGGGTTTCGACCAATTACTGGAGCTGGGCTTCACCCGGTTGCTCACCTCGGGCCGCCAGGAGTCGGTGCTCGACGGCGCAGCCCTGATCGGCCGGCTGGTGACGCTGGCCGACGGCCGCATCGACGTGATGGCCTGTGGTGGCCTGCGGGCCGACAATGCCCGCCGGGTGATCGAGCTGACCGGAACCCGCGATCTGCATGCGGCCGTGCGCATTCCGGTGCCCGGCCGCCCGCAGTCCGACTCCGAGGTCTCCTTCGCCGAATTCGGAGTGCCCAGTGGCTTCGATCATTTCGCCACGGACGCCGACGGCGTATCGGCGCTCTGCGAGGCGGCGCGGAACACACACTGACGGTCGCCGCCCGGAATCAGGGCCGGGAGTGCCGTCCGCCACGCGGCGGCTCGGGCGGCCACCCCTGATCATCGGAGAAGCCCTGATCCTGCTGCCACCCCTGATCCTGCTGCCGGGCCTGGCCCCGCGTACCCGAATCCGACCACGGCTCGCTCGGATTGAACCACGACGAGGTCGTGTACCGCCGCTCCTCCGGCGGATTCGGATTCGGATTCGGCTGCACCACACCGGTTCTCGGTACCGTCGGCGACTCACTCCCGCCGGAAACACCGGGCTGGGCGCCGGTTCGCGCCACGGGCTGTTCCCCGGTCCATGAATCCCGCTGTTGCGCACCGGTTCTCGGCACGGCCTGTTGCTCCCCGCTGTGCGGTCCGCTCGGCTGAGCACCTCGGCGCACCACCGGTTGCGAACCCGAGGGGTACTCGCCGGTGCGCGGATCACCGGCGCGACGCATCGCGGGCTGGGATCCGGTGCGCGGCCCACCCGTGCGGCGCGGCGTATTCCGTTGCGCCCCCGCACTTCGCGTCCGCTTGGCGCCCGCACCCGCGCGCACCTCGGCCGGCTTGGCGCCCAGCGGCCGGGCCAGCAGCACCGCGATGGCGGTGGTGAGCGGCACCGACAGGGCCAGCGCGATGCCGCCGACCGCCGACCGCGCGATCTCGATGCCCACCGCGTCGCCGGTCAGCACGTCCCGTATGGGCCGCCCGGCCACGCTGAACAGCAGCAGCAGCGGCAGCGCCCCACCGGCGTAGGCGAGCACCAGGGTGTAGACGGTACTGGCGATATGGTCCCGGCCGACCCGCATGGCCGCGGAGAAGATGCTGCGACGGTTGGCCTTCTGGTCCAGCGCCGCCAGCTCGAAGGCAGCGGAGGCCTGGGTGATGGTGACATCGTTGAGCACACCGAGCGAGCCGATGATGAATCCGGCCAGCAGCAGCCCGGTAATGCTCACGTGCTGGATATAGGCGGCGACATTGGTGTTCTGCTCTTCGGACAACCCGGTGAGGTGGGTGGCCTCCAACGACACCCAGGACAGCACCGCCGCCAGCACCATCGAGGTCAGCGTCCCCAGCAATGCCGAACTGGTGCGCAGATTCACCCCGTGCGCCAGATACAACACGGAGTAGAGGATCACCGCCCCCGCGACCAGCGCCACCGGTATCGCCGGTTTCCCGTCCAGCAGCGCCGGCAGCAGGAACATCACCAGCACCCCGAACGCAATGACGAGCCCGATCAATGCCCGCAACCCCCGCCACCGCGCCACCGCGATAATGACCACCGCGAAAACGATCCCGATGATGCTCAACGGCAACCCACGCGCGAAATCATCGAACGAGTACAGCGTCGCCCCGCCCGGATCCTGCGGCGTCTTCGGCGCCGCCTGCGGCACAATCCGAATCTTGTCCCCCACCCGCAAATTCGGCTGATCCGGCGTAGGCGAATTGACGAAGACCGTCCAACTCCCCTTGTCCGCCCCCGAATCGATCGAGATCACACTCCGCGCACACTGCCGCTGAGCCGCCGCGAGCAACTCCGGCTCAACAGTGAAAACCTTCCCGTTCGACACATCCCCACAGGGCCCGAGATCCTGCTTGACCACGGTCCCCGCCTCGGAGTGCACCGCACCCCCGCCCCCGTTCTGCATGGGCAACGGAATATCGATGTGCTGAGAACTGGGCCAAAGCCAAACCAGCCCGACAACCACCGCCACCCCGATCACCGCCAATAGCCCGACGACAACGCGTGCAGCATTAGTCCCGATAGCAATAGGCCCGGAGTGGTCGTGATGGTGATGATGAGAGTGCTGGTGATCGCTCACCCGAGGAGCCTAAACGAAAACCATTCCTGACATGCTGAGAGGTACTCCCCGCCCATCAGACGAAGGTTCTTCCCGATTCCCAAGGCGACAACTGATTTCGCAACGTTCGGGGTAACTCACCGGGTACCCCCGAAATCATCTCGGCTCCCAACGCAGGCACGGACGCGAACCCGACAAAGGCTTCAAGCCGTCCGCTAAAGGCCCGGGGAGACGGGGGAGAGTGTGGGAGGGGCGGCGGAGAGCAGGGGGATGTCTCCGCCGCCCGGGTCAGCGGCCCAGGGGGGGTAGGCCGGCTAACCAGGGCCGGACGGCCCAGGGGGGGTAGGCGGTCCGGCCGGGCACCTGAGTGCCGAGGACCACTGTACACAAAAGACGGTTCTTTGCGCTAGCTAAGTCTCTAAAAACCCAACTTTTTCGTACCAGCGGTTTGTTTTAGCCAGGGTCTCACCCGCGCCATCCACCCCGAGCAGGGGTGTCCACAGGCGGACAAGATCGAATAACCGCAGGTCGGACCGGGTATTCGCGAAGGCGCGCCGGTACCCCAGCGTACCCCGCGCGTACCCGGTGATCGAGAATTTCCGGCTGGAATTACTGGCGATAGCTCCCGAGGAAGTTCCCGAATCGCTCGATGGCGACCGAGAGGTCCCGCGCCCACGGCAGCGTGACGATGCGCAGGTGGTCGTGGTGCGGCCAGTTGAACCCGGTCCCCTGCACCATCAGGATCTTCTCCTGCAGCAGCAGATCCAGCACCAGCTTCGAATCGTCGTGGATCTCATGGACTTCCGGGTCCAGCCGCGGGAACGCGTACAGCGCGCCGGTGGGCTTCACGCACGAGACGCCCGGAATGGTATTGAGCTTCTCCCAGGCCACATCCCGCTGCTCGAGCAGCCGCCCGCCCGGCAGCACCAGGTCGTCGATGCTCTGATGTCCGCCCAGCGCCACCTGAATGGCATGCTGCGCTGGCACATTCGGGCACAGCCGGGTGGAGGCCAGCAGGTCGATGCCCTCCAGGAAGCCGCCCGCGTGATCCTTGGGACCGGTGATGACCAGCCAGCCCGAGCGGTAGCCCGCCACCCGGTACGCCTTGGACAGGCCGTTGAAGGTGAGGCACAGCAGGTCCGGGGCGAGCGTCGCCAGCGAGATGTGCTTGGCGCCGTCGTAGAGGATCTTGTCGTAGATCTCGTCGGCCAGCAGCAGCAGCTGATGCTTGCGGGCCAGGTCCACCACCTGCTGCAGCACCTCGGCGGAGTACACCGCGCCGGTGGGGTTGTTGGGGTTGATCACGACGATCGCCTTGGTCTTGTCCGTGATCTTGGATTCCATGTCGGCGATGTCCGGCTGCCAGTCATTGGACTCGTCGCACAGGTAGTGCACCGGGGTGCCGCCCGCGAGCGAGGTCATGGCCGTCCACAGCGGATAGTCCGGCGCGGGGATGAGCACCTCGTCGCCATTGTCGAGCAGCGCCTGCATGACGATGGTGATCAGCTCGGAGACGCCGTTGCCCAGGTAGACGTCGTCCACATCGAATTCCGGGAAGCCGGGCACCAATTCGTAGCGGGTGAAGATGGCCCGCCGCGCCGGCAGGATGCCCTTGGACTCCGAGTAGCCCTGCGCGTAGGGCAGCGCCGCGATGATGTCGCGCATGATGACGTCGGGCGCGTCGAATCCGAACGGCGCGGGATTGCCGATGTTCAGCTTCAGAATCCGGTGCCCCTCGGCCTCCAACCGTGCCGCGTGCGCGTGTACCGGACCCCGGATCTCGTAGAGCACGTTCTGGAGTTTGGTGGACTGTTCCAGGACGCGGGGGGACCGATGCGGAAGGTGACTCGATGGGCTCACCCCGTTAATGGTGCCATTCGCCCGCAACCAGGTTTCTTCGTGTCCAGCACACGGCTACCGGACGGTAGCGGGGCGGCTACCTCGAGGTATCGGGCGGCAGCACGCTGCGGGCGGCGGTGGAGCCGCAGAAGTCCTCGATCCGCTCGTCCAGGTCCTGTGCTTCACCGGCGTCCCGGAACTCCGGGCCGGCCAGCCGCTGGCGCACCGCGCTGAGCCGTTCCTCCAACTGCGCGATCCGCTTGTCCTCGTCCAGTTCCAGCACCGGCTCCAGCGCGGCGGCGGCGCCGTCGAGGCTGCCGTTGATCAGGTGGGCGGCCGCATTGTCCACCCGGGCCAGCGACTCCGCGCCGTAGGAGCGCTTGTCGGTCGGGCCGTTCACGTACAGGTCGATGGCCCGGCTGGTGGCGTCCAGGGCGGGCTCGGCCTGGCCCAGATGGATATAGGTGGCGCCGGCGTAGTAGTGACTCTTGGGCTGGTTGAACCCGAACACGCCGCCGACCTCGTCGTGCAGGTTGTCGCTGGATTCGCTGTCGCGGGCGTCATCGGCGGCACGGATGCAGCGCTCGGTGTCGGCGGTGCTGCCCAGCCGCGACCAGATGCGGGCCTCGATGTTCAGCAGCCGCACCCGCGAGGTCGCGGATTCGGCGTAGCGCTGGCCGCTCTGGGCCAGCAGGACCGCGCGGCGCGGCCGCTCGGACCGGTACTCGATGAGCGCCTGCATGCCGCGGGTCCAGGCGCGCAGCGGATCGTGCTCGCACAGTTCGGCGTAAGCCCAAGCGGCCCTTGCCTGTTCACCGGCCGCGTCGAAATAGCCCAGATCCGTACTGGCATTCGCCAGCAGACCGGACAGGGTGCCCGCCAAGAGGTACAGGTGCGCCGTATCGGACGGACGCTGATGGCCTTCCAGCAACCGGTACACCCGACGCCGCACCCGCAGCATCTCCACCATCATCGGCACCGGCGGCATGTGTACGTAATCGTTGGCGATGCGCGTGACATCCGCATCGAGCTGTTCCAGCAGGGTCGCACCCACATTGGTGCCCTCGGCCCTCCCCGCGTGCTCGCTTGCTTCGTGAGCAGCCGCCATGATCAGATCCCTCTCCGAAATCGCCGCTAACGCATCGCCCCTCATCGCACCCGTATCGACGAGTGCCAGCAGTTCCGCGTCGCTGGAATAACTGGCCTGCGCCGGCATCCCGCTCCGAAACTCGGAACCGCCTTGGCGCACATCGAAACCGGGAACGGCGGGGCGGTCGATCAAGGGCTGGTCGATCAAGGCCGCGAACCGTGCCCGCACAACATCGTCGGACCTGGCAAGGGAAGTATCGAGGGCGGCCTGATTGATGGGGCGGGGATGCACCCGATCGCCCCCGGCCTCCCATTTCGAGACCAGTCGTTCGTGCACACCCAGGTGGGCGGCGAACTCCCGGATACTCATGCGCTTGGCATCGCGGAGGGCCCGGGCCTCTTTGCCTGACCAGTGCCGGACCACGGTGCCATCCCTTCCGAACGAACTCCGAACTCCAGGGTACGAGCGGAAAGTGGCCGCGACCACATCCGAAACCTTCTCGGTACCAGGCGTTATACGCACCGGTAATAGTGGCGGCGGAAAGGCAGCGGAAGGCGGGTGTGCGGGCGTTCTCACCGTGGCTCCGGCGCGCGACCCTGGTGACCGGGGGAAGGAGGCGGGGACGTGAACGCGGACAGGCTCAGAACAGTCGAGGACTGGGTTTCGTACTACCGGCACGAGTTCGCGCTGCCGGTCATCGAACGCGGCGGATTCGTCATGCTTCCCGTCAGCGCGCAGATCGGGGTGCTGCACCTACCGGTCGCGCGAGCCGAAATGGTGCGCGGCGCACTGCAACAGCAGCGCTGCGGCGGGCCCATGCTGGCCCGGCAGATTCGCTGGAGCTTTCTGGCCGAACCGGATTCGCGGCCCGGCGACCAGATCATGATGGCGCTCAACCGGCTCGATATCGGCATTCCGGCCATCGGCAGCGCGGTCATGCTCCCCACCGGCCTCGGCCGCTGGACGCGCGAGGGCTGCCACTGGGTGACGCCACCCGCACGTGATTCCACACTCCCACCCCTGTCGGCGATCATCACGACAGCTCTGGCGGTGGGAGCGGAAAGCGAGGACTGAACGCAGCCGGTCCTCGCACCACCGAGTCCGCCCCTCCTGGCAGTCGACGGGGCGGACTCGGTTCTTTTCGACTCTCGAAACTCTGAGGGGCTTCGCCCCCAAACCCCCAGGGAGAAGGGTACTTGGGGGCTGCGCCACCAAACCCCACTGGCGGCTGCCAGGCTCGTTCCCGGCCCTGGTCGCGGCTGCGAACAGTTGATAAGTCTGGCCCACAACGGCTTTCGGGCTCGACGGGGAGCGTCAGCGCGCTTGCTGGGGCGGAGCGGGTGGGAAGAGCGGGGGGAGAGTGGGGACGACCACGGGTGGGAGGCCCGGGATGATCGTGATGGTGTTCGGGCCGGGCGTGGTGGTGGGGGCCTCGGTGGTGGTTGTGGTGTAGGTGTGAGGCTGAGGTGCGGCCAGGGACTCGTTGGTGGCGTCGGTGGTGGTGGGCGATGCGGCCCCGGGTTCGGTGGAGGGGCGGGTGGTGCTGGCCGGGACCGAGCTGGTGACGGCGTCCTGGCGCTGCGAATCATGGGTCAGGACTTGGGATCCCCAGCCGAGGGTGATACCGATGGCGGCCACCACGACGAGCGCGCCGACGGCGACGCCGGCCAGGCTGACCTCACGGCGGCGGCCGAATTTCTCCGCCGCACCCGGGCGAGCCGGCCAGGACTGGCTGGGCTCCGGGGGTGTGGGTACGGCGTCCTCGCGCGGGGCGGCGGGGAAGGGCGCGGGTGCGGGCCGGTGCAGGACCGGGCGGGCCAGCATGGCCGCGCCGCGGGTGACCACGGTGTCGGGGGCGGCCGGGACGATGACGGGGACGCCCAGCCAGCGTCGCAAAACCTTTGCCACCAGCGGAATCTGGGCGCAGCCGCCGAGCAGGGCGACCGCCTGCACCGGCTGCTCGGAGCGCAGGATGACATCGCGCGTCATGCGGGCGGAGGATTCGACGGCCAGCATGATGAGGGCCTCGAAGTTCTCCTGCGACAGCAGCACCAGGCCCTCGGTGGAGGGCAGCGCCACGGCGCTGCTGCTGGAGAGCTGCTCCTTGGCCTCGCGGCAGAGCTTGTCGAGCGCGATGAGCCCGGTGTGGTCCGGCGGATGAGCGATTCGCCCGGAGGCGATCTGCTGTTCGCGGATCAGCGCGTCGAGATAGTCGCCGCTGATATCGCTGGTGCGTTCGTTGAAGCAGACCTGCCGGGTGCCGGTATCGACGACCGTCACCGACAACCCGGACGCGCCTAGGTCATAGAGCGCGACGGTGCCGAAACCCTGCAGCTCCCCGGAGTATTCGAGGAATTCCAGCGCCGCCACCACGTCGGGCACCAGCTCGTAATTGGTGAACTGCCGCCGCGCCAGCTCGGCCCGGATGGCCCGCGCGTGATTCTCGTCCCGGTAGGCGATGGCGGTGGCGCTGATCCGCGAATCCGCGGCGAGCACCGCCCCGACGGCGTCGGCGACCAGCTCGTCGACCCGGCGCTCGCCGACCGGCACCGCCTGCACGTCGAACGCGTCCGGCGGGCCGTCGAATCCGCTGCGGGCCCGGGCGTATCGCTGCTGTGGGGGCGCGCCGAAATTGCGTGCGGCCGATTCGGCGGAATCGCCGGTGAACGGACGTGCGACGCGAACCGCGCCCGCCCCCACCGAAACTCCCAGAACCGAACTCATCCGCTGCCCATCTCGTCGACACACACCCGTCGTCGCCACCTTACGACGTACCGGGCCATCCGTACACCCGCGGTACCCGCCCATCGGACGGCGTATTCGCGCCACGGACGACGGTCAACTGTCCAGGCAGCGGCCGAATTACGCCGCGCGCCGGGTCGAAACCGCTACCCCGTAGTGCAACTCACTTGGACACGGGAAAATTCAGATAGGCCCGCGACGGCGTCGGCCCCCGCTGACCCTGATATTTCGAGCCCGCCGCGGCACTGCCGTACGGGTGCTCGGCCGGACTGGTGAGCCGGATAAGACACAGCTGCCCGATTTTCATACCGGGCCACAGGGTGATCGGCAGGTTCGCCACATTCGACAGTTCCAGCGTGATGTGCCCGCTGAATCCGGGGTCGATGAAGCCCGCGGTGGAGTGGGTAAGCAGGCCCAGCCGACCCAAGCTGGACTTGCCCTCCAGCCGGCCGGCCAGATCGTCGGGCAGCGAGCACACCTCGAGCGTGGAGCCGAGCACGAATTCACCGGGATGCAGCACGAACGGCTCCCCCTCGACAGGTTCCACCAGGGTGGTCAGCTCGTCCTGCCGCTGCGCCGGATCGATATGCGTGTAGCGGGTGTTGTTGAACACCCGGAAGAGACTGTCCAGCCGCACATCGATACTCGACGGCTGCACCAGCTTCTCGTCGAACGGCTCGACCCCGAGACGTCCATTGGCGATTTCCTTACGGATGTCGCGATCACTAAGCAGCACTGTGCCATTTTGCCCTCCGCTTCGCTCCGGGCGGATCGCGGCCCCCCAGGTCTCGTTCTTCCCGCCCTCCGCTCCTCCGCTGCGCGCAGTCGCTCCGCTCGCTCCAGAACGAGACGGGCCGCGATCTTTCAGTGCTCTACCGGCGGGTTTTCCGGCGTGAACACCTTGATGACCTGTTTCGGTTTACGCAGACCCCAGGTGGCGTGGGCCTCGGCGCGCATACGGGGGACCATGTGCGGGTAATGCAGTTCGAATGCGGGGCGCTCGGAGCGGATGCGCGGCAGTTCGTAGAAGTTGTGCCGGGGCGGCGGGCAGGTGGTTGCCCATTCCAGGGAATTGCCGTAACCCCAGGGGTCGTCGACGGTCACCACTTCGCCGTAGCGGTAGCTCTTGAAGACATTCCACACGAACGTGACCATCGAGAATCCGAGAATGAACGAGCCGATGGTGGAAATGGTGTTGAGCGTGGTGAATCCGTCGCTCGGCAGGTAATCCGCGTAGCGGCGCGGCATGCCCTGGTTACCCAGCCAGTGCTGCACCAGGAACGTGGTGTGGAAACCCAGGAACGTGGTCCAGAAATGCAGTTTCCCGAGCCGTTCGTCCAGCAGCCGCCCGGTCATCTTGGGGAACCAGAAGTAGATGCCGGCGAAAGTGGCGAACACGATGGTGCCGAACAGCACGTAATGGAAGTGCGCCACAACGAAATACGTGTCCGAGACGTGGAAGTCCAGCGGCGGCGAGGCCAGGATGACGCCCGAGAGCCCGCCGAAGAGGAATGTCACCAGGAAGCCCACCGAGAACAGCATGGGTGTCTCGAAGGTCAGCTGCCCGCGCCACATGGTGCCGACCCAGTTGAAGAACTTCACCCCGGTCGGCACCGCGATGAGGAAGGTCATGAACGAGAAGAACGGCAGCAGTACCGATCCCGTCGCGTACATGTGGTGTGCCCACACCGCGATGGACAGCGCGCCGATGGCCAGCGTCGCGTACACCAGCGTGGTGTAGCCGAACAGCGGTTTGCGGCTGAACACCGGGAAGATCTCGGTCACGATGCCGAAGAACGGCAGCGCCACGATATAGACCTCGGGATGCCCGAAGAACCAGAACAGATGCTGGTAGAGGATGACCCCGCCATTGGCCGAGTCGTAGATGTGCCCGCCCAGGTGCCGATCCACCTCCAGGCCCATGAGCGCCGCGGTGAGGATCGGAAACGCCAGCAGCACAAGCACACTCGTGACCAGGATGTTCCAGGTGAAGATGGGCATGCGCCACATGGTCATGCCGGGGCAGCGCAGGCAGATGACCGTGGTGATCATATTGACCCCGCCCAGGATGGTGCCGACGCCGGACACCGCCACGCCCATGATCCACAGGTCCGCGCCCACGCCCGGCGCGTGTTCGGCCAGGCTGAGCGGGGTGTAGGCGGTCCAGCCGAAGTCCGCCGCGCCGCCCGGCGTGATGAATCCGGCGGTCGCCATGGTGGCCCCGAACAGGTAGAGCCAGTAGCTGAGCGCGTTCAACCGCGGAAAGGCGACATCCGGCGCGCCGATCTGGAGCGGCAGCACCGCATTGGCGAATCCGAAGACGATGGGCGTCGCATAGAACAGCAGCATGATGGTGCCGTGCATGGTGAACAGCTGGTTGAACTGTTCCGGCGTCAGGAACTGCATGCCCGGCCGCGCCAGCTCCGTCCGCATCAGCAGCGCCATCAGGCCGCCGACCAGGAAGAACGCCATGGCCGTGAACAGATACATGTTCCCGAGCATTTTGGGATCGGTGGTGGTGATGGCCTTCCACAGATACGACCCCTGGGGTCCCATCCGCCGTGGAAATGGCCGCACGGGTTCGAGCTCGGGAACTTCACGAGCGGGCACCGCGGTCATACGTCCTCCTCGACCGCCGAGCAGGAGCACCGAGCGCACGCTTCAGCTAACGTTCAGCGCATCCAAACTTCCTGTGGTGGACGGGTTTTCGACCCTGCGGGCCAGTCTACGACCGCCCGTAGGCGGAACCAGCTGCTTCTGCGAAAGAGCTCCGCGATCTTCGGCGCGTCGCCCCCGACACGGGGAACCCGGGGGCCGGACACACCCGCGCTCACCCGACCGCGACCTGCGAGGAGATCCGAGAAGTTGCACCGGGCGAGAAGTGGTCTGATAGAGTCGCGTGCGCAAGCAGGACCGCGCCGGTGTGGTGTAGTGGCAACACGCTACCTTCCCAAGGTCGAATTGCGGGTTCGATTCCCGTCACCGGCTCCACGTGAAAGGCCCCCGTCCATCGGACGGGGGCCTTTCACCTGCCACAGCAGGACTTTCCGCATGTCACCGCACTACTTGACGCACTCCGTGGCGATTCGCTTGGTGGCCTTGCCCGCCTTGATCAGATCCTCGGTGCCGAGGCTGACCTTGGCCGGGTTGGTGCCGTTGGCGCTGTCGATGATCTTCTGGATGCCGCTGTCGGACAGGCCTTCCTGAAGGTAGATACCGGCCACACAGTCCGCGGTCTGCTGACCGAGTTTGCCCTTGTCCTGCAAGGCCTTCGAGATCTGCTCGGCGGTCAGCGCGCTGCCGCCCGGGCTGGTGGTCGCCCCCGCCGAGGTGGCAGGCGCGCCGGACACGCTGGTCGCGGCCGCCGAGGTGGCGGTCACCGCGGGTGCGGTCGTGGTGGCGGGGGTGGCCGATTGCTGGTCATTGCTGCACGCGGACAGCAGCGGCAGCGCCAACAGCGCCACCACGACGACGGATTTCCGCATTTGTGATCCCTCCCGGACGCCGGGCCGATCCCGGTCGATGCTGAGATTGCACACCGGCACCCCGGAGTTGACAAGCGGAGATCGAAAACCGCGGGCCGCCAAGGCCCCCGGCGATCGCGGTGACGATCGCGCTACCGCGGTGACCGCGGCGCTACTGCGCCGACTGCATGCAGGCGGTGACGATCTTGGTGGCCGCGGCCTGCGCCTTGTCCGTGTCGTCCTTGCTCATGCCGGCCGACTCCATGTCCGTCACATTGCCGGACTTGGCGTCGTTCTTGATCATGCGACGCAGTCCGTCCTGCGAAATACCCTGTTCCACGAAGACTTTCGCGGCGCAGTCGGCGAACTTGGCTTCGAGACCACCGGCCTGCAGGGATTTGGACACATCAGCCTGGGTGACATCGGCGGGCTTGTCGCCGCTGCCGCCGCACGCGGCCAGCAGGGGAAGCGCGACGAGCGCGGCGGCCAACAAGGAAATGCGCACTGGTGCCTCTACTCTCGAGGTTCGACGGGAGAACTGCCGCAGGCACCCTCTCACAGATCCATGGCGGCGCGCAGCGCTGTGTCGATTCGCTCGGCCGTTTCGCTGTCGACTTCGGCGATGCGACGCTCCAACCAGCCACGATAGATGCGGCCCAGATTGCCGGCGTGGACCCAGCCGTGGCCCGGAATGGGCACGGCCAGGATGTCCCGGGGATCCCCGGCCTCGACCTCGGCGGCGATCAGCCAGGGGCGCGGCGACTCGTTGATGCCGTCGCTCGAGATGAGGATGATGGTGCGGGTTCGGGTGGTGCCGTGCGGGTGGTAGACCCAGAGTTCACCCCTGCGCACGCAGCTCCTTTTCGGCGGCGAGCTTTTCCGCCTCGTCGGCCGCGGCGAGTTCGACCGGGTCCGGCACCGGGCCGCACCCCAGCCGCACGGCTTCGCGGCGCGCGGCGCGGGAGATCCACGCCGACGGCGACATGCCCGCGCGGGCGGCGGCGTCCTGTGCATAGGACCAGGCCGCCTCGTCCAGCGACAGTGTCACTTTCCGGGTTGCCATACCTTTTATCGTACCGCCGGAGCAGAATTTTCCCGCCTGTTGGCGACACGTCAACGACTGTAGGGTGAGATTCGCAGGGATCAGGACAGGGGAGCGTCGGGCATGACGAAGTTGAACCATCACCGGACCGGCAGCGGCGACCCCCTCGTGCTCGTGCACGGCGTCGGCAGCCGCTGGCAGGTATGGGAGCCGATCATCGGCGCCCTGGCCGAATCCTTCGACGTGATCGCGGTGGACCTGCCCGGATTCGGCGACAGCGCACCGATCGAGCACACCACCGTCTCCACCCTCGCCGACGCCCTGGTCGAATTCCTCGCCGCCGAGGGCATCGAGAATCCCCATCTGGCAGGCAATTCCATGGGCGGCGGCATCGCGCTGGACCTGGCCGCGCGGGGCCTGGCGCGCTCGGTCACCGCCTACTCCCCCATCGCGTTCTGGGACACCGCGGGCCGCGTCTGGTGCCAGCAGGCGCTGGGCCGCGCCAAGCAGCTCTCCAGGGTGCTGCATCCGGCCGTGCCCGCGGTGCTCGGAAACGTCGTCGGCCGTTCCACTTTCCTCGGGCTGGTGTTCGGCAAGCCCTGGGCGATCGACGCCCAGGTGGCCGTGGACACCGTCGAGGGCCTGCTCGGCGCGGCGGGCTTCGATGCCGCGCTGGCCTCCTTCACCGACTTCCGGCTCCCCGACCGCACCGCCCTCGGCGACATCCCCATCACCATCGCCTGGGGCAACCGTGACATTCTGCTCACGTACGCCACGCAGTCCCGGCGCGCCCGCGCGGAACTGCCCGGCGCGCGGCACGTCACCCTGCACGGCAGCGGCCACACGCCCTTCTTCGACGATCCGGCCGACTGTGCACGTCTGCTCCTGGACCAGCTCGGATAAGGAAAGACCGTGAGCCACAACGTTTCCCTCACCTTCGACGGCGACCGGGCGTACGTGGCCCTGGACCGGCCGGACAAGCACAACGGCCTGACCATCGACATGCTGAACGAGCTGGTCCGGGTCGCCGGGATCATCGGGAAGCGCTCCGACATTCGCGCCGTCATCCTGTCCGGCAACGGACCCAGCTTCAGCTCCGGCCTGGATATCGCCAAGGCCATGGGCAACCCGCTGGACGTGGTGCGCAACTTCATCCCGCTGCCCTGGCGCGGCACCAATACCTTCCAGGAGGCCTGCTGGGCCTGGCGGCGACTGCCGCAGCCGGTGATCGCCGTGGTGCACGGGCGCTGCTACGGCGGCGGACTGCAGATCGCGCTGGCCGCCGATTTCCGGTTCGTCACACCGGATTCGGAGTTCGCGGTCATGGAGGCCAAGCACGGGCTGATCCCGGACATGACCGGCGCGGCCACCCTGTCCCGGCTCATCGGCCTCGATCAGGCGCTGCTGCTCACCATGACCGCCGACCCCGTGGACGCCGCCTACGCCGAGCGCATCGGCCTGGTCACCGAGGTCACCGCCGACCCGCGCGCGGCCGCCGAGAAACTGGCCGACCGCATCGCCGCCCGCTCCCCGCAGGCGGTGGCCGGCGCCAAGAAACTGTTCGACCGCTCCTGGCACGCGTCGGTGCGCCGGACCCTGGCCGTGGAACGCGCCACGCAGCTGCCGCTGATCCTGAAGCAGGCGCTCGACCGTGGTAGGAATGGAAAGTAAGCCAATTCACGGCAAATAACTCGGTTTGCAAGCCCCGAATTTCGGGTATGGCTGTTAGCATTTTCACACTTTGCCAACGAGTCGAACGCATTGTGCGGCCCGTCACATACGGTGTGTCCGCGCATTATTCGGCGAGACCCGGAGGAAGCACCGCATTGACCAAGACCGCCCCGCTGCTGCTTTCCGCGATAGCAGGTGCCACGGCCTTGCTCCTTACCGTGACCACGCCGGCTGCAGCCAATCCGAATGCAATCAACCCGATTCCGGTGCTGAACGGCTCGAACGGTCTGCCGCAGCTGCCGGGCCGCACCAAGGCGGTCTTCCAGGTCACCGGAATGGCCAGCCCCAACAACACCCAGACCTACAACGTGCTCGGGACCGACCTGGGCATCATGTGGGACAACGGAAACGGCGAGATGCTCACCGCATTCGGTGACACCGCCGGCCTGGGCCTGCCGAATCTGCTGGTCGGTAGCACCTGGGCGTGGCGTTCGAACATCCTGCTGCGCTCACACACCCAGGACCCTGCGAACGGTATCTACTTCGACTCGGTGGTGCGCGACATCTTCGGCCAGGCGAGGGATCTGATCCCCAGCCCGAAGATCCCGTTCATCGAGATCAGCCGCATCCCCACCGCGGGAGTCTCGGTCGGCGGCACCCAGTTCATGAGCCTGATGTCGGTGAAGAGCTGGGACGACGTGGGCGAGTGGACCACCAACTACTCCAGCCTCGCGGTGTCCGGCGACAACGGCGAGAACTGGGTGGAGCTGCCCGCCACCCGCCGCCCCGACGACGGCGGCAACGCGAACTTCCAGATGAACGCCTTCGTCAAGCGCGACGGGTTCCTCTACGAGTTCGGCACCGCATCCGGCCGCAACCACCCGGCATACGTCGCCCGCGTCCCCGAAGGGGCGGTCACCGATATGGGCGCGTACGAGTACTGGGACGGCGGCAAGTGGCAGAAGGACGTCAATGCGGCGCAGCCGGTGATCGGCGGCGGCATGGCGGAGATGTCGGTGCAGTGGAACGACTACCTGGGCCAGTACGTCATGCTCACCACGGATCCGTGGAACTCGGTGGTCATGTACACCTCGCCGAGTCCCGAAGGCCCTTGGAGCGCACCGTCGGTGCTCATCGACACGCGGGAACTGCCGACGGCGTACGCGCCGTACATCTTCCCGTACCAGACCGGGCGTGACCTGTACTTCCTCACCACGGTCCACAGCCAGTACAACGTGCTGCTGATGCACACCACGCTGTAGAAACTCGATTCTCGGGGAAACCCCGATGCGACACTCGGCCGCGAACGCCTCCGCGTTCGCGGCCGAACTCGTCTCGGCGCACAGCTCATAGACTCGTCCCCATGGATGCCGCCGAATGGGACGAGCACTACGCCAATACCGAATTGGTGTGGGGCGCACCTCCGAATGCCACGGTGGTCGAACAGGTCTTCGGGCTGGAGCGGCGGGCTCCGGTCGGCGGCGGGATCGGCGAGCCGCGGCCGGAGCTGCCGCGGGTGCTGGACCTGGGGTGCGGTGAGGGCCGGAACGCGCTGTGGCTGGCCACCCACGGCTGGCGGGTGGACGCCGTCGACTTCTCCCAGACCGGCATCGACAAGGGCCGGACCGTCGCCTCGCGGCTGTCGCGCTCGGTGCGCGGGCGCATCCACTGGATCCACGCCGATGTCATGCAGCTGGACGGCGCCGGCATCACCGGCCCCTACGAGCTCATCCTGCTCGCCTTCCTGCACCTGCCCGCCGCGGACCGCCGCGCCCTGCTGCTGCGCGCGACCGAGATGCTCTCCCCCGAGGGCACCCTGCTGGTGATCGGCAATGACACCCTGAACCTGGCGGAAGGCTATGGCGGCGAGCAGGATCCGGCCCGGACCTTCACCCCGGCCGACATCCTCGCCGACCTCTCCCCCGCCGAGCCCGATATCCGCATCCGCATCGCCGACCGCGTGCACCGCCCCACCGAGGACCGCGACGCCATCGACGCCCTGGTGGTGGCGACCAGGCTCGCGCCGGAACCCCGGGACGAGCCGCTCGCCCTCGAGGCCCCGCAGCCGCCGGCGCTCGACCCCTCCTGACGGCACCCCGCGCCAGCTGTGGACGGCAATTCCGGTGCGCTGCAGGCCGTGTCGGACAGGCGCGGGCCGCGGTGCGGCGTTCAGCTCGCGGACCAGCGCTCCAGCCACGGCGTGAGCACGGCGACGATCTCCTCGAACCCCGACCGATACGAATGTGCCTGTCCCGCAATGACATGCACCTCGGCCGCGTCGGCGGCCTCCGGGATGCCGAACGGGTCGCGGGCGCCGTTGACCACGACGACCTCGATATCCCCGGGAGCGAGCAGTTCCTCGCGCCGCGACTTCTCGGGCTTGCCGGGCGGATGCAGGGGGAACGACAGCGCGACCACGCCCCGCGCTCCGGCCGCCCGCGCGGTCCGGCACGCCACCCGCGCGCCATTGCTGCGCCCGCCCTGGACCAGCGGCACCCCGCGCACCTTCTTCCGCAGTGCCGCAATGATTTCCAGCCACGCCGCGTCCTGTACGTCGGCCTTGCCCGGCGCGCGCCGCCCCGCCACCCGGTACGGCTGGGTCACCAGCGCCACCGCGCCGCCCATTTCCACCGCCGAATCTCGCAGGGCCAGTATGTCTTTCGCCTCGACGCCGCCGCCGGCGCCATGGGTGAGCACGAGCAGGAACTGCGGCCTCGCCCGCCCGCGCCGCTCGATCTCCACCTCCGCCGGTCCGGCACTCGTCTCGATGCGCATGTAGGCACCGTAATCAGGGGCACGGACCGGGCTCGCGCGGCACACCGGCGGACCGGACCGCCGCCGCCGGACCTCGATCGACCAGGCCGCGACGAGCACGGCAACCCCGGGTCCCGGCAACTCGCGTGCTTTCAGTCACATTCGGCGGTGATGACCTTGGCGCACCTCTTACCGGTCGGTAACATGGCGCATAAGTTACCCGCCAGTAGCGCTGCTTTACGGTGTCTACCCGGTGGAGACCTAACGGGCGGGAACGGCACACACCGAACCGCACCCATCTCAATGGAGAGTGAGTACGACCATGGGTCACTACAAGAGCAACGTTCGCGACCTCGAGTTCAACCTCTTCGAGTTCCTCGGCATCCAGAAGCTGCTCGACGCGGGCGCCTACGGCGACCTCGACGCCGACACCGTCAAGGAGATGCTGAACGAGGTCCGTCGTCTGGCCGAGGGCCCGCTGGCGGATTCGTTCGTCGACGGCGACCGCAACCCGCCGACCTTCGACCCGGAGACCCACACGGTCACCCTCCCCGACTCCTTCAAGAAGTCCTACCGCGCCCTCGAGGACGGCGGCTGGTCCAAGGTTCCGGTCCGCGAGGAGCTCGGTGGCCTCGGCGCCCCGTCCGTCGTCGGCTGGGCCCTGGGCGAGATGGTCCTCGGCGCCAACCCGCCGGCCCAGATGTACGCCGCCGGTGCCGGTTTCGCGCAGGTCTTCTACAACAACGGCACCGATGAGCAGAAGAAGTGGGCTCAGAAGATCGCCGACCGCAACTGGGGCGCCACCATGGTGCTGACCGAGCCCGACGCGGGCTCCGACGTCGGCGCCGGCCGCACCAAGGCGATCCAGCAGGAGGACGGCTCCTGGCACATCGAGGGCGTCAAGCGCTTCATCACCTCGGGCGACTCCGACGACCTGTTCGAGAACATCATGCACCTGGTGCTGGCCCGCCCCGAGGGCGCCGGCCCGGGCACCAAGGGCCTGTCGCTGTTCTACGTGCCGAAGTTCCACTTCGACTTCGACACCGACACCCTGGGTGAGCGCAACGGCGTGTTCGTCACCAATGTCGAGCACAAGATGGGCATCAAGGTCTCGGCCACCTGTGAGGTCACCTTCGGCGGCCACGGCGTTCCGGCCAAGGGCTGGCTGGTGGGCGAGGTCCACAACGGCATCGCGCAGATGTTCGACGTCATCGAGAACGCGCGAATGATGGTGGGCACCAAGGCCATCGCCACCCTGTCGACCGGTTACCTGAACGCGCTCGAGTACGCCAAGACCCGGGTGCAGGGCGCCGACCTGACCCAGATGACCGACAAGGCCGCCCCGCGCGTCACCATCACCCACCACCCGGACGTGCGTCGTTCGCTGGCCATGCAGAAGGCGTACGCCGAGGGCCTGCGCGCCGTGTACCTGTACACCGCCGCGCACCAGAACGCCGACATCGCCGAGCTGGTCTCGGGCGCCGACAAGGACACCGCGTTCCGCGTCAACGACCTGCTGCTGCCGATCGTCAAGGGTGTCGGTTCCGAGCGGGCCTACCAGTACCTGACCGACTCGCTGCAGACCTTCGGTGGCTCCGGCTTCCTGCAGGACTACCCGATCGAGCAGTACATCCGCGACGCCAAGATCGACTCGCTGTACGAGGGCACCACCGCCATCCAGGCGCAGGACTTCTTCTTCCGCAAGATCGCCCGCGACCGCGGCGTGGCGCTGGCCCACGTGGCCGGCCAGGTGCAGAAGTTCATCGAGCGTGAGGGTGGCAACGGCCGCCTGAAGGCCGAGCGCAAGCTGCTGGCCACCGCCCTCGAGGACGTGCAGGGCATGGCCGCCACCCTGACCGGGCACCTGATGGGCGCCCAGCAGGACCCGAAGGAGCTCTACAAGGTCGGTCTGGGCTCGGTCCGCTTCCTGCTGGCCGTCGGCGACCTGATCATCGGCTGGCTGCTGCTGGCCCAGGCCGAGGTCGCCATCAACGCCCTCGACAACGGCTCCAACGAGCCGTTCTACCAGGGCAAGATCGCCACCGCGCAGTTCTTCGCCCGCAACGTGCTGCCGGAGCTGACCTCGATCCGGACCGTCCTGTCCAACCTGGACAACGACATCATGGAGCTGGACGAAGCGGCCTTCTGACGCAGGGTCCCGGGGGCCGTGCCCCCGACCCCCAGTACCAAGCGATGCGGCCCGGAATCTTCCGGGCCGCATCGCTTTCGGCGTTTCTTCGGAAGCGGCCTACCAGTACTCACCCGAGGCGGAGGCGGAGATGGTGCTGATGAAGCCGAGGATGAAGTGAGCCAGCCAGTCCATGGGGTACCCGTCTGTCGTACTGAAAAATGAATGCCTCAGAACGCTATCCACAACCGATGCCGAACGGTTGCCCCGAACTTCCCGGGCATGAACCTCACGGCTGCTCGGTCCACGCGGCATCCGATCCCCGCCGCGAACGGCAGCACACTGGCGGCAACCTCAATGTGGCGGCGATTTTCGAGTTCAGACGTTGGCGAATGCCAGGATCTCCACCGCTCACGACCATCCACCTCAGTTGTCAGAGAATTTTCTGCAACGATGATCGGGGGCAAAAATAGAGCTCCGTGCGGTTGCCGGGTCGGGGGTCTGGCAACAGCACGGAGCCATCCCTTCTATCGACACCCATTCCAGGGCGTTACACACCCGTTCCGCCCGAATGGGAAAAATTTCGCGGCCCACCGCTGGGGGGACAATCGAGACGGATCGGAACCGTACGACGCGAGGAGACCACTCATGGAGCTCGGAATGATCGGACTCGGCCGGATGGGCGCGAATATCGTGCGCCGGATCGTGCGGGACGGGCATACCGCCGTCGGCTACGAACGCCACCCGGAGCACATCGAGGAACTCTCCGCCGAACTCGGCGACAGCTTCCAGGGCAGCACCGAACTCCCCAAGTTCGTGGCCATGCTCACCGCCCCGCGCGTGGTGTGGGTGATGATCCCGGCGGGCGCCACCGGCGCGGTCATCGACACGCTGGCCGGGCTGCTGGAACCCGGCGACATCATCATCGACGGCGGCAACAGCCGCTACCACGAGGACATCGCGCGGGCAAAGGCCCTGCGGCCCAAGGGCATCCACTATGTGGACATCGGCACCTCGGGCGGCGTGTTCGGGCTCGAACGCGGCTTCTGCCTGATGATCGGCGGCGAGAACGAGACCGTCGCCCACCTGGACCCGCTGCTGAAGTCGATCGCTCCCGGCGTGGACGCCGCGCCGCGCACCCCCGGGCGCACCGGTACGCCCTCCACCGCCGAACAGGGCTACCTGCACTGCGGCCCAGCGGGTGCGGGGCACTTCGTGAAGATGGTGCACAACGGGATCGAGTACGGCGCGATGGCCGCGTACGCGGAGGGCCTCAACATCCTCCACCGGGCCGATGCCGGCGAGCACCAGGACACCGAGCACTCCGCGGAGGTCACCCCGCTCGAACACCCCGAGTACTACCGCTACGACATCGACGTACCCGAGGTCACCGAGGTGTGGCGGCGCGGTTCGGTGGTCGCCTCCTGGCTGCTCGACCTCACCGCCGCCGAGCTCTACGCCGACCCGAACCTCGATTCCTTCGGCGGCCGCGTCTCCGATTCGGGCGAGGGCCGCTGGACCCTCGATGCCGCCATCGACGAGGGCGTGCCCGCCCCCGTCCTGTCCGCGGCCCTGTTCCAGCGCTTTTCCTCCCGCGGCGAGGGGCTCTACGCCGACAAGGTGCTTTCTGCCATGCGCCAGGCCTTCGGTGGTCACCATGAGCTACCGCAGGGGTGAATGCGCCATGCGTGGTGGCGCACGCGGTGTCGATAGCGGGAGATCGAAGAACTCCGGCTACGGTCGGGGCATGCGCCTTGTACCGGGAATCGTCGTCGCGGTGACCGCACTCGTGCTGTCCGGCTGTTCCAGCAGCGACAACTCGTCCACCCAATCCGCGCAGACCAGCAGCGGATCCCCGAGCAGCACCACCACCATCGCCGCACCGCCGCCGACGACTCCGGCGCAGCAGGATTGCGCGGCCGGCTACCTGTCGCAGTTCACGCTGCGACAGAAGCTGGCGCAGCTGCTCACCGTCGGCGTCACCGGCGAGGCCGATGCCGAGAACGTGGTGAAGACCGAGCAGATCGGCGGCATCTTCATCGGCAGCTGGACCGACAAGGCCATGCTGGCCCAGCACCAGGTGGACGCGGTCCAGAAGGCCTCGCGGACACCGCTCATGGTGACCATCGACGAGGAGGGCGGGCGGGTCTCGCGCGCCAAGGACCTGATCGGGGCCGCGCCCTCGTCCCGGGTGATCGCGCAGACCATGAGCCCGGACGAGTTCTACACCTTCAGCCTGGACCGGGCACAGAAGCTGAAGGCGCTGGGCGTGACCGCGGACTTCGCGCCCGACGCCGATGTCAGCAGCCAGCCCGACGATTCGGTGATCGGCGACCGCTCCTTCTCCGACGACCCGGACGTGGTGGTGCAGTACGCGGGCGCCTTCATCCGGGCCTTCAAGGACGCCGGGGTGGGCAGCGTCATGAAGCACTTCCCGGGCCACGGTTCGGGCTCGGGCGACTCGCACACCGGCGCGGTACAGACCCCGCCGCTGGATCAGCTGCAGAACAAGGACCTGGTGCCGTTCCGGCAGCTGGTCGATTCGGGTGCGGCGGTCATGGTCGGCCACCTGGATGTGCCCGGACTCACCACCCCGAATGTGCCGGCCAGCATCAGCCCGCAGGCCATGGCACTGCTGCGGCAGGGCACCGGCTACGGCGCAGCACCCTTCGACGGCGTCATCTTCACCGACGATCTGGGCGGCATGGCGGCCATCACCAATCGCATGAGCATCGAGGACGCGGTGGAGGCCGCCCTGATCGCGGGCGCCGACAATGCGCTGTGGATCACCACGGACGCGGTGCCGAAGGTGCTCGACCGGCTCGTCGACGCGGTCAGCAGCGGCCGCCTACCGGGAGCCCAGGTGGATGCCTCGGTGCTTCGCATGGCAAAGTTCAAGGGCTCCGCGCCGCACTGCTGAGCAAACTTCCGGTTTCGAGTACCTCTCACGGATCGGCCCGCCGCGGCGCGAAAGCGCTGTTGAGCGCGGTATTGGCGAAGGACCGGCAATTCACGCTCATGGAACTTACCATGGAGTAAGATAAGGACTTCGACGCTCGTGGAGAGCGTCGACTGTCCGGTCTTAGGAGAGTGAATGGCAGGCGGAACGAAACGGCTTCCTCGCGCGGTGCGCGAGCAGCAGATGCTCGACGCCGCCGTGGAGGTCTTCTCGCGCAAGGGGTACCACGACACCTCCATGGACGCCATCGCCGCCGAGGCGAAGATCTCCAAGCCGATGCTGTACCTCTACTACGGATCCAAGGACGAGCTCTTCCGCGCCTGCATCCACCGCGAGAGCATGCGGTTCATCGAGGCGGTCGCGGTCGCGGGCAACCCCAAGCTCACCCCGCACGAGCAGCTGCGCGCGGGCCTGGAGGCCTTCCTGTCCTACGTGGACCAGAACCGGCTGTCCTGGCAGGTCCTCTACCGGCAGGCGCTGGGCCAGCAGCCCTTCGCCTCCGAGATCGCCAACAGCCGCGACCGGGTCATCGAACTGACCGCCAAGCTGCTCGAATCCAGCGCCAAATACGCCGAACCGGGCACCAATTTCGAGGTGGTGTCGGTGGCCGTGATCGGCGCGGGCGAGGCCATCGCCGACCGGGTCGCCAGCGGGCAGATCGATATGGCCGAGGCCGTGAACCTGCTCGACGATCTGGCCTGGCGCGGTCTGTCCGGCAGTAAGAAGAAGACCGAACCGGTCTGACCGGTGCCGGGCCGTCCGTCGCCCGGCCGACTTGCCGCCACGCCCCTCGCCTGCCACAGTTCGCTGCGATCGTGTTGCAGGACGGCCGCTTCGGCCGGGGATGGGGATCGTCGTTGTTCGGCTTGCTGAAGCCGTGTGCGCACAGTGCGGTGCGGCACGGTATCGACCCGTCGGCCTGGCAGACCCACCTGTGTGGTCTCTGCCTGGGTTTGCGTGACGGCCACGGCCAGCTCGCGCGCGCGGCGACCAATACCGATGCCATCGTCCTCGAAATACTCACCGAGGCACAGCAATCCGAGCCGTCCGCCCGCACCGGCGCGGGCCCCTGCCCGTTGCGCGGCATGCGCCGCGCCGAGGTGGTCGCCGCCGGCGCGCCCGGCGTGCGCCTCGCCGCGACCGCCTCACTGCTGCTGGGCGCGGCCAAGATTCGCGACCATGTCGACGACGGCGATGCCCACCGCCTGGCGCGCCGCCCGCTCACCCGCGTCTCCACCCGGTGGCACACCCGGGCCCGCGCCGCCGCCGAGCCCCTCGGTCTCGACGTCGAACCACTGATCGCCGCGATCGAATCGCAACTGCGGCTGGAGAATTCACCCGAGAGCACCCTCGCCGAGCTGACCGCGCCGACCCAGCTCTGCGCGGCGGAATTGTTCGCGCACACCGCGATTCTCGCGAACCGGCCCGAGAACGCCGTCGCCCTGCGTGAGGCGGGATGGCATTTCGGCCGTATCGCGCACCTGGCCGACGCGCTCGAAGACCTCGACGCGGACAACGCCCAGGGTCACTTCAACCCGCTGTCGGCCACCGGAACCACTCCGGAACAGGCGCACGCCCTTGTCGCCGAATCGAATTCGCTCCTGCGCGCGGCCCTCGGCCGCGTCGCCCTGGACCGCGCCGCCACGGTCCGCTGGATCCTGCTCGACCCGCTGGGAGGCGTGGTCCGCAAGCTGGGCCGGGCCGCGGGCATCGCGCACACCTGCACCACCCACACCTGTCGCACCCACTCCGCGACGGCACCGCGCGGTGGGCAGCCCTGGCAGCCGGGTCCCGGACCGGACTATCCCGGGCCCGGCGGGCCGCCGTATCCCGGCTCGGAGCCGCAGTTTCAGCCGCCGTGGCAGCCGGGCGCGCCGTTCACGCCGCAGCCGGGGCTGGTGCCGCCCGGGCCGGGAGGACCGCCGATGCAGCGGCCGAACCTGCTCGAGGGGCTGGGGATCATCGGCACCCAGTACTGCACCGGCTACGCGTGTTTCAAGTGGCACACCCGCCCGTGCAGCGGGCATCGCAAGGCGCCGTGGATCGATCGCTGCGACTGCGACTGCTGCGATTGCTGCGGCAACTGCAACTGCGGTGGCGGCCATCACCACGCCGCGGGCGGCGGTGGCGGCTGCTGCGACGGCCACGGCTGCTGCGACTGCAATTGCGGCGGGTGTGATTGCGATTGCTGCGACGGCGACTGCTGCGACTGTGACTGCTGCGGATGCGATTGCAGCTGCTGAACATCGCGAGCCGAGACCGGCACGGCCGCCCCTCTCACGTCGTGTGATCGCCGTGCAAGGGGCATGCAAGCGGTCGTGCCCAGGCTGGAGGCATGACAACGGCACATGTTCCGGTCCTGGTGGCCGGCGGCGGTCTGGTCGGATTGTCCGCCGCACTGTTCCTCGAATACCACGGCGTCCCTTACGTTCTGGTGGAGCGGCGGGCGACCGCCTCGCCGCTGCCGCGTTCGCGGGGGCTGCACACCCGCACCGGTGAGATGTACCGGCAGGCCGGGGTCGAGGCGCAGATCCTGGCGGCGGCGGCGAGCGCGTTGCGGGCGGGGAAGTTCGGCGGCGCGTTGACCGGCGAGTCGGTGCGGACCGCGGAGTCGCTGGATCTGTCGGGGCTGGGCGCGGCCATGGCGGCCGCGGACCCGAGTCCGTCGCAGTTCGTGTTCCTGCCGCAGGTGGAGCTCGAACCAGTGCTCGCGCAGGCCGCCCGGGAGCGCGGCGGCGACCTCCGATTCGGCACGGAGCTGGTGGAATTCGAGCAGGACGGGACGGGTGTCAGCGCGCTGCTGCGGGACGCCTCGGGCGCGCGGTCGCCACTGCGGGCCGATTACCTGATCGCGGCGGACGGTGCGGGGAGTCCGATCCGCCGGGCGCTGGGCATCACCGGCCGGGAGCTGCCGCCGACCCACCACTATCTGAATGTGTTCGCCCGCACCGACCTCACCGGCCTGCTCGACGGCCGCGCCTTCAGCCAGTGCGAGATCACCGGACCGGCGGTGCGTGGACTCGTGTTGTCCAAGAACAACACCGATGAATGGTCCTTCCACATCGAATACGACCCGGCCACCGAATCGCCCGCCGACTGGCCGGATGCGCGCTGTGTCGCGGCCATTCGCGCCATGGTCGGCGCACCCGATCTCGAGGTGCGGATCCTGGCCCGCAGCGCTTGGGACACCGGCACTTTCGTGGCCGGTGAATACCGCCGCGATCGAATCTTCCTGGTCGGCGATGCGGCGCACCGCCACGCGCCCTGGGGCGGCTACGGCGGCAACACCGGCGTCGCCGACGCGCACAATCTGGTCTGGAAACTGGCGGCCACCCTGCACGGGAACGCCGGTCCGGCGCTGCTGGATTCCTATGCGGCCGAGCGCCGCCCGCGCGCCGAGGTGGCGGTCGAGCAGTCGCGTCTGGGCACCGACTTCCGGACCCGCTACGGCATCGAAACCCCCGGCAATGCCGACGATCTGGCCCGCCGGCTGGATACGGCGACGGTGATGACCCGCTACCGCTATACCTCGACGGCCGTCCTCACCGCGCCCGGCGCCGCCCCGCATGTCGCGACCCTCCAGGGCCGGACGGGAACCCGCCTCCCGCACTGGTGCGTCGACGCCGGCTGGTGGACCCCCTCCACCCTGGACCTGTGCGGCCCGGGCTTCACCCTGCTGGTCGCGGGTCCGGCCGGGGCCTGGCGCACGGCCGCCGCACAGGCGCGGCGCGCCACCGGTATCGACCTGGCCGTGCACGCCCTGCCCGCGGCCGACTGCGCGACGCATGCCGGGCTGGCCGCGGGCGAGGCCCTGCTGGTCCGGCCGGATCACCACATCGCGGCCGGTCCCGATTCCGGGCTGACGCCGGACTGGCTCGGTGACGTGCTGACGCTGCTGGTCGACGGCAGCAGTGCGCCGATGCACTCGCCCATCGCCTGACCCGCTCCGGAAATACAAGAGCCGCACACTGTTTCGGGCCGGATGTAGAAACCCCTGCGTGGCGACATCCGAATTCGAAACAGTATGCGGCTCTTCACCCCCGTCGGGCGGACCGCCGGATGGCGGCCGCGCCCGAATCTTCGGGTGTCAGGCTCGACACTTCCTCGCACTGCGGATTTTCGACCCTACCCGCGCGGCGAGGTTTCAGCGCAGCGTAGCGGTGAGGTGCGGGTAGCCCTTCTTCGGGTTCTTCAAGGACAGGTCCCACCCACCGGACACCTGGTCCGCGTACAGGTTCACCGTGGACGGCAGGAAGATCGGCTTGCCGAACTTCACCGCGTAGGTGACCTGGTCGGGGATCCGGCCCTCGAGCGCGCCGAGCGCGGTGGCGGCCGACCACATGCCGTGCGCGATCGGCTTCGGGAACCCGAAGGCCTTGGCGCCCAGTGCCGAGGTGTGGATCGGGTTGTGGTCGCCCGAGGCGCCCGCGTAGCGGTTGATCATCTTCTGATCGACGCGCAGCGCGCGCAGCGGCGGGGGCGGCACCTCGTCCGGCTTGGGCTCGGGCTTGGGCCCGCCCGACAGCGAGGTGCGCTGCTGGTGCAGGAAGGTGGTGACCTGACGCCACACCAGCTCCCGGCCCACACTGACCTCGGTGACGGCGTCCACCAGCAGGCCCTTGGGGTGCTCGCGCAGGTTCTCGATGTGGGTCTCGAAGTCCAGCGGCTCGGACACCGAGATCTCACGGGTGCGCTCGATGACGTTCTCCGCGTGCACCGCGCCCACGGCCACGAACGGGAAGTCGCGGGCGACGACCAGCTGCATGGCCAGCGGGAAGCTGAGCACGAACGGATAGGTCAGCGGCAGTGCGTCGCCGAAGCGCAGGCCGGTGGCCCGGCAGTAGGCGGCGAGGTGGTCCGGGTCGATCTTGAAGCCCTCGAGCCGGACCCTGCGGTCCGGCAGGGTGGGCTTGCGGGCCGACAGACCCGGCACCGGCAGCGCGCCCAGGGCGGCCTTGACGAACAAGCCGCTGTTCTTGGGCACCTCGGCGAGGTTGATGGTCTGCGTCATCATGCTCCGATCAGGGCCTGGCCGCAGACGCGAACGATATTGCCGGACACCGCATTCGACGCCGGGGAGGCGAAGTACGCGATGGTCTCGGCGACGTCCACGGTCTGACCGCCCTGCAGCAGCGAGGACAGCAGGCGCCCGCCCTCGCGGGTGGCCAGCGGGATGGCGGCGGTCATGGCGGTCTCGATGAAACCGGGGGCCACCGCGTTGATGGTGATGCCCTGCTCGGCCAGCTTCGGGGCCTCGGCGTTCACCATGCCGATGACACCGGCCTTGGAGGCGCCGTAGTTGGTCTGGCCGCGGTTGCCGGCGATGCCCGCGATGGAGGACACGTCGATGACCCGGCCACCCGTGCGGAGCGCGCCCGCGGCCACCAGGCCCTCGGTAATGCGGTGCGGCGCGGCCAGGTTCACGTTGATGACCGAGTTCCAGCGGCCCTCGTCCATATTGGCGAGCAGCTTGTCGCGGGTGATGCCGGCGTTGTGGACGACGATGTCGATGCCGCCGAAGCGCTCGGTGGCGAAGCCGGCCAGCTTCTCGGCCGCGTCGGCGGCGGTGACGTCGAGGGCGAGCGCGGTGGCGCCGACCTTGTTGGCGGTCTCCGACAGCGCCTCGCCGGCGGCCGGGATGTCGGCCACGATCACGGTCGCGCCGTCCCGGGCGAAGACCTCGGCGATGGTGGCGCCGATGCCGCGGGCGGCACCGGTGACCACGGCGACCTTGCCCTCCAGGGGCTTGTCCCAGGAGGCCGGGGCGGTCGAGTCGTCCTTGCCGACCCGGAAGACCTGGCCGTCGACGAACGCCGACTTGCCCGACAGCACGAAGCGCAGGGTGGACTCCAGACCCGTTGCGGCCGTGGCGGCCTCGGGGTGCAGATAGACCAGGTTGCTGGTGGCGCCGCGCAGCAGCTCCTTGCCGACCGAGCGGGTGAAGCCCTCCAGCGCGCGCTGCGCGATCTGGGCGTCGACCGACTCGGTGAGCTCGGGGGTGGTGCCGATGACCAGCACCCGGCCGGAGGCGGCGATACTGCGCATGGCGGGCTGGAAGAACTCGAACAGCTGCTGCAGCTCCTCGATGGTGCGGATGCCGGTGGCGTCGAAGACCAGCGCGCCGAACTTCACGCCCGGGGTGACCGCGTCCACGAAGGTGTAGTCGCTCAGCAGGTTCCGCACGGCGTCGGCGACGCGGCCCTTGCCGCCCAGCAGCACCGGGCCCGGGAGCGCGGCCTCGCCGGCCTGGTAGCGGCGCAGCGTCTCCGGCTGCGGCAGGCCCAGTTTCGAGGCCAGGAACGCGCCCGGCGCGGAGTGAACGAACGATCCGTACAGGTTGGGAGCGCCCTTGCTCTTGCTGGCAGCCACGTTTCCTACCTTCTCTTGTGTGGGTGAGTGGTCCTCGCCCGCTCGGGCCTTGCGCACCGGCCTCGGGAGCCGTGTTGCGCACATGTGCGGGGTACGGTGTCGACAATGAACTTACTCCAGAGTAAGTTTAATGTAAACCGAGTGGCGCGCATCCACCGGAATGGCGCGCGCCGGAAATCCCACCGACGAGACACTGGAGACTCGAGTGACCACCAAAGCCCGTTCGGCGAAGGCCGCGGCCAAGACCACCAAGCAGGCCCGCCCGGTTGCCATCCTCGGCGGTAACCGCATCCCGTTCGCTCGTTCCGACGGCAAGTACGCCCACGCGTCCAACCAGGACATGTTCACCGCGGCCCTGAACGGCCTGGTCGCCCGCTTCGGCCTGCAGGGCGAGCGCCTGGGCCTGGTCGTCGGCGGCGCGGTCCTCAAGCGCGTCGGCGAGCACGGCATGATCCGCGAGAGCGTGCTCGGCTCCACCCTGTCGCCCTACACCGCGGCCCACGACCTGCAGCTGGCCTGCGGCACCGGCCTGCAGTCGATTGTCACCGTGGCCGACGGCATCGCCCTGGGCCGCATCGAGAACGGCGTCGGCGGCGGCACCGACACCACCTCCGACGCGCCGATCGGCGTGAGCGAGGGCATGCGCGAGTGGATGCTCGACGCCAACCGCGCCAAGAAGAACTCCGACTACGTGAAGCTCGTCGGCCGGCTGCGCCCCTCGATGGTCGGCATCGAGATCCCACGCAATGCCGAGCCGCGCACCGGGCTGTCCATGGGTGAGCACGCCGCCATCACCGCCAAGGAATTCGGCATCTCCCGTGAGACGCAGGACGAGCTGGCCTACCTGTCGCACAAGAACATGGCCGCCGCCTACGACCGCGGCTTCATGGACGACCTCGTCACCCCGTTCCTGGGCCTGACCCGCGACGACAACCTGCGCCCGGGCTCCACCATCGAGAAGCTGGCCACCCTGAAGCCGGTCTTCGGCACCAAGCTGGGCGACGCCACCATGACCGCCGGCAACTCCACCCCGCTCACCGACGGCGCGTCCGCGGTGCTGCTGGGCTCCGAGGAGTGGGCGGCCTCGCGCAACCTGTCGCCGCTGGCCTACCTGGTGGACTCCGAGGTCGCCGCGGTGGACTACATCCACGGCCCCGACGGCCTGCTGATGGCTCCCACCTACGCGGTGCCGCGCATGCTGGCCCGCAACGGCCTGACCCTACAGGACTTCGACTACTACGAGATCCACGAGGCCTTCGCCTCCGTGGTGCTCGCCACCCTGCAGGCGTGGGAGTCGGACCAGTACTGCAAGGAGCGCCTGGGCCTGGACGGCGCGCTCGGCAAGATCGACCGCGCCAAGCTGAACGTGAACGGCTCCTCGCTCGCCGCGGGTCACCCGTTCGCCGCCACCGGCGGCCGCATCATCGCCCAGACCGCCAAGCAGCTGGCCGAGAAGGGTGGCGGCCGCGCGCTGGTCTCCATCTGCGCCGCGGGCGGCCAGGGCGTCGTCGCCATCGTCGAGCGGTAGTTCGCCAGGGGATACGCCCTGAAAACCCTTGGAGGATAGGGGCATTGGCCCCCAACCCCCGTTACTGCGTTCGAGGGCGGTGCCCGGCCGGGCACCGCCCTCGCCGCTGTCGGGATCACCGCCACGACCCAATTCGGTGTCAGCGCACCAGATTCAGCGTGCGGCGGGCCAGGTCGGAGATACGGGTTCCGTCGTAGCCGGCGACGGAGCTGTGGACGGTGTCGTGGAACGGCGCGGTCCAGTGGGCGGGGATGGCGGCGGCCCCGGCGAGGATGCCCGCCACCGAGCCGGCGGTCGCGCCGTTGGAGTCGGTATCCCAGCCGCCCTGGACGGTGAGGGCGATGGTGCGGGTGAAATCACCTTCACCCCAGAGTAATCCGGCGGCGATGAGGCAGGCGTTGCCGATGGCGTGGACCCAGTTGTAGTGGGCGTGGCGGGTGTGGATGGCGGTCACAGCCCGGTCCCAGGACATGCCGCCGCGGTGGTCGTCGGCGACCTCGGACAGGGCCAGTGCCAGGCGGGAGCGGGCGGGGATGACCGAGTGCGCGACGGCCAGCGCTACGGCGGGGCCGGGGGCGGTGAAGGCGGCGGCGATCAGCGCACCCGACCACATGGCGGCCCATAAACCATTGCCTACGTGGGAGATCGAGGCGTCACGAGCCGCCGCGGCGGCCGCGCGGCGGGGTTGTCCGGGATGGGTGTAGCCGTGGATGTCGGCGCGGATGAGCCCGCCGATCCACTCGCGGTAGGGGTTGCGGTAGATGGCGGTGCCGGGCGGGGCGAAACCGTCGATGAGATTGCGGTAGGCGACGCGTTCGGCGGTGTAGGTCTGCAGGAACGGCAGGCGCTCGAGCCAGAGGGCCGCGACGTCATCGGGGGTGAACGACTTCCCGTGCTGCTCCAGCAGATGCAGACCGAGAATCGGGTAGTCGACGTCGTCGTCACGGGGACAGCCGTCGATACGGCCGAGAGTGGCTGTGTGCCAGGATCTTCGGCCATCGGACTCGGGCGGCAGCGGGTCGGCGACGGGGACGTAGTCGCGCAGCGGATAGGCCCCGCTCGCCTCCAGATACCCGCGGATACGTGCGGGCGTCCAGACGAAGCCGTTCTCCAGGGGTTTGCCCAGCGTGCAGCCGATACAGCGGCCGAGCCAGCCGCCGTGGATGCGGTCCAGCAGCTCCGGCTCGCCCAATGCTGGAATCGAATCCGCTTCGAGGTCAGCCGGATTCGCATGCCACGGCGCGTCCACCCATTCGGTGTAGGGCCAGTCCGGCAGTCGCGGCGCCCGCTCGACCCGATCCAGCAGCCGCCAGCAGGCCCCCGGAATCGCCTGCTCGGTGTGCGTGAGATCGCGTACTTCCTCCGCGAAATCGTCTACCGCGTAACCGGATTCGGCGCGCTGACACCACTCGTAGTACAGCAGGGCGCGCGGATCGGCCTCATGGTGGCCGAAGAAGGCCGACTCTATGGTCACAACACCGCCTGGGTGGCCGCGACCACCTCGGAGAGCAGGGGCAGGGATTCCTCGCGCTGTGGCGCGCGCGCCCACCAGCGGCCCTCATGGGTGTGACGGCCGAATCCGGTGGGCAGGATGACATTACTGCGATGCGGGCCGATGTCGACGCTGTTGCGCTCGAGCAGCTCGAGGCATTCGTCGGACGGGTAGCCGTCGAAGACCGCCAGGAAGGTGCGGCGCGGCGGCTTGTCGCGCACCAGCACCGGACCGGCCAGGCCGCGACTGACCAGTTCGTCAAGGATCAAGGCCCCCAACGGTTCCGGGGTGTTCAGCGCCGCGATGGTGTCGACCAGCGGTAGGACCACGAAGCCCGGTGTGGTCACATGCACGTGGGGGAGACCGAACAGGGAGCGGTACACACGCGCCCACTCCTGCGGGGTCGTCAGCTCGTCCAACCGCACAATCCACCCCTCGTCCGGGCCCTGCTCCAACGACGGCGATGTCGATCGTCGGCGAGAGCCGACGTTTTCAGTGAAAACCCGTCCCCCGCATCGCACCACCGGTTTGGGTGAATCGTGAGCGAACTGTGGAGAACTTGCGACGCGACGAAGATTGCCAAGTCCACTGAACGGTCTGTTTCCGGGGTAGCCTCGGGGTACAGCCAGGCGTTCCTACCAGGAGGTTCGTCATGCCCTGCGACTTGATGCTGATTGCCTACGACGGCTCCGAGAATGCCCGGCGGGCCGTCGAATACGCGGGACGGTTCCTGGCCGCCGACAGAGCCGTGGTGCTGACGGCGTGGGAGCCGATGGTGCGCCAGGCCGCGCGGTTGTCGGGACTGTCCGGGGTGATGCAGCCGGAGTGGATGACCGACGACGAAATAGAGGACATCGCGCTGGTGGACGCCCGGAATATCAATGCCGAAGGCGTGCGGCTGGCCAAGCTGGCCGGCCTGAACGCCGAGGCGCGCACCGCCGAGTGCACCACCACCATCTGGAACGCCATCGTCGAGACCGCCGACGAGCTGAACGTGGACATCATCGTGGCGGGCACCCGCGGGGCCACCGGCATCCGGGCCCTCATGCATTCGAGCGTCGCCGACGCCGTGCTCAAGCACTGCCATCGCCCGGTGCTCATGGTGCCGCCGGGCCGCGAACCCGCCGAAAAACGGGCCTGACGCCGGGAAACCCGGGACGGCCGGGGTCCACGCGCCCCCGGCCGGAGCGGGGCATTGCGGGAAAGATGCTGGGCCGCAACGGAATACCCGTACCTGCCCGGCGGCCCGGTGAGAGATGCGTCGCTCCGCGGTCCGGGCCGTCCGGCCCCGGGGCTATGGTCGAACCATCATGGACGGATTTCTGCTCGCGACGCCGGACGGTGTCGTACGCACCTCTGGCACCCGCGCCGCCTTCGATTCGGCGGCCGCCGCGAGCATGGCGCTGCGGTCCGGGGCAGCCGAGCTGATCGTGGGCGCGCTGCCGTTCGATCCACGCCGTCCCGCCGCCCTGGTGACGCCCGAGCAGGCCGCGCACACCGCCGGACCGTGGCGCCCGGCCGCCCTGCCGGACCTGCCCGAGGTCCGCATCGTCTCCGAAATACCCAGTGCCGCAGAGCATGTCGCGCGCGTTACGAGACTCGTGGCGCAGCTGGGCGATCCGGAGCAGCCGCTGCGCAAGGTGGTGGCGGCCCGGTCGCTGCTGGCCGAGGCACAGGCCCCGCTGGAGCCCGAGGTGATCGCCGCGCACCTGGTGACCCGGCATCCGCGGGCCGCCGTCTACGCCGTCGACCTGTCGGCGGCGGGACGCCCCGGCGACACGCTGCTGGGCGCCACGCCCGAGGTGCTGATCTCCCGGCACGGCCGCGCGGTCACCCTGCACCCGCTGGCCGGCACCCTGCCCCGGCTCGCCGATCCGGAGGCGGACGCGGCCCAAGCCCGGGATTTGCTGGCCAGTACCAAGAATCGCGACGAGCACGCCTTCGTCATCGACTGGATCCGCGAACTGCTGACACCCGTCTGCGCCGAGCTGACCATCCCCGACGGACCCGAACTGCTGTCCACGCCCGAGGTCTGGCACCTGGCCACCCCCATTCGCGGCGTGTTGCGCGATCCGGCCACCACCGCCCTGGACCTCGCGGTCCTGCTGCACCCCACCCCCGCGGTCTGCGGCACCCCGACCGCCCTGGCCCTGGACGCCATCGCCGACCTCGAGGGCGACCGCGGCTTCTACGGCGGCGCGGTCGGCTGGTGCGACGCGGCCGGTGACGGCGACTGGTTCGTCGCCATCCGCTGCGCGGAACTCGCCGCCGACGCCTGCTCGCTGCGCGCCTTCGGCGGCGGCGGCATCGTGGCCGCTTCCGACCCGCACACCGAACTCCACGAAACGACCGCCAAGCTCCGCACCTTCCTCGGCGCGCTCACCCGCCTCCCCGAGACTCCTGCGCACGGCTGGGAGCCGTGAGCATCGAGCACGCGTGCCGACGGTTGGGAGCCGAACCCATTCCGGAGGTCCCCGGCGAGTTACCCCACCGTCACCAAATCAGTCGTCACCACGGCATACGACAACATGCCCGCCGAAGGCTCGGGGTTGTGGGGAGCCCGAGGGGCGAAACCTGCTAGGTTGGCCCGGTTACGCATGCGTCCGATGTTGGGAGTACCGCGATGAAGTTTGCCGTTCCTGGTGCAGCGAGTGCTGTCGGTGGAGCCCTGGTCGGGCTGGCGGCGGTCCTGGTCATCACAATGGCGGCTTCGCAGGACAAGCGGCCCGAGATCGATCGCAGCGGCGAGGCGGGCTCGTCGCTATTGAACAACGTTGAGTACGGCTCACGCTGACCGGACGACCTCCGAACCAGGCCAACCCGAAGACTCACAGTCCGATGTGACCGGTCCGGGCGAGGACCGGTCTCCGACGACACTTCAGGACTCTGCCGGCACGGCCCCGCTGGGCCGCCGCTGGCTGCTCGGCAGTGTCATCGCCGCCTTCCTGCTGACCTTCCTGCAGGTGCCCGGGCAGACCGTCGCCGATACGAAATACGATCTGGCGCAGAATCCGCTGGGCTTTCTGGCCCGCGCCTCCCATCTGTGGAGCAGCCAGGCCCCGATGGGGCAAGTGCAGAACCAGGCCTACGGCTACTTCTTCCCGCACGGCGCGTTCTTCTCGCTCGGGCATCTGCTCGGCCTGGCCGGCTGGGCGACCCAGCGCATCTGGTGGGCGCTGCTGCTGCTCGCGGGATTCTGGGGCATCATCCGGCTCTGCGAGACCCTCGGCATCGGCAGCCGGGGCTCGCGGGTGATCGCGGCGGTCGCGTTCGCGTTCTCGCCCCGCGTGCTCACCACACTCGGCTCGATCTCCTCGGAGACGCTGCCGATGATGCTCGCGCCCTGGGTGCTGCTGGCTCCCGCCGCCCTGGGCGTGGCGATGCAGCGCCCCGCGCGGCGTGGCATGGCGACTCCCGCGGGCAGCGCCCTCGCGCTCGCGCTGATGGGTTCGGTGAACGCGGTGGCCACGGCCGCGGCGTTCCTGCCCGCGGCGCTGTGGTGGTTGTCCTACCGGCCGAATCGAGTGTGGTGGCGCTTCACCCGCGCCTGGATTCCGCTGCTGGTGCTGGGCACCTTCTGGTGGGTGGTGCCACTGCTGTTGCTGGGCAAGGTGAGTCCGCCGTTCCTGGACTACATCGAATCCTCCGGCGTGACGACGCAGTGGGCCTCGCTGGGCGAGGTGCTGCGCGGCACCGACAGCTGGACCCCGTTCGTCTCCCCGGAGCGCATCGCGGGCGCGGTGCTGGTGACCCAGCCCGCGGCGGTGCTGGCCACCGGCCTGCTGGCCGCGGCGGGCATGGCCGGTCTGGCCATGCGGTCCATGCCGAATCGTGGCCGGCTCGCCCTGATCCTGATCGTCGGACTGGCCGGCATCTGCGCGGGTTACGCGGGTGAGCTGGGCGGGCCGTTCGCGGAACAGGTACGCGTCTTCCTGGACTCCGGCGGCGCGCCGCTGCGCAATGTGCACAAGCTGGAACCGCTCATCCGGCTGCCGCTGGTGCTGGGACTCGCGCATCTGCTGAGCCGGGTGCCGCTGCCCGCATCGGTGCCGATGCCGGTGTGGCGCAGGGCCTTCGCGCATCCCGAGCGCGACCGCATGGTGGCGGTCGCCGCGCTCATCCTGACGGCGCTGACGCTGTCGACCTCGCTGGCCTGGACCGGCAAGCTCGCCCCGCGCGGCAGCTACGACCGGGTCCCGGCGTACTGGCAGCAGACCGCGGATTGGCTGGCGCACAACGCCTCCGAGACCCGGGCGCTGGTGGTGCCGGGCGCGCCGTTCGGCAGCCAGGTATGGGGTCTGACCCGCGACGAGCCCCTGCAGGCGCTGGCGAACACCCCGTGGGCGGTGCGGGATTCGGTGCCGCTCAACCCGCCCGGCGCGATCCGCGCCATGGATTCGGTGCAGCGGCTCATTGCCGACGGACGGCCGTCGGCGGGGCTGGCCGCGACGCTGGCCGGGCAGGGCATCGGAATCCTGGTGCTGCGCAACGACCTCGACCCGGAGACCTCGCGCTCCACCCGGCCGATGCTGGCCCACCGCGCGCTCGACGGCTCGCGCGGATTGACGAAGGTCGCCCAGTTCGGGAATCCGATCGGGACCGCCAGGGTGGAGGGCCTGGTCGCGGACGGCGATCTGCGCCCGGCATACCCGGCGATCGAGATCTATCGCGTCGGGTCGACCGTGCCCGGCACCCCCGCCCAGGTGCGCAGCGGCGTCGGCGCGCCGACGTCGTTCCCGGGGGCGTTCACCGTCCCGCTGGACAGCGTCCCGGTGATCCAGGGCGGTCCCGAGGTGGTGGAACGGCTGCGCCGCAATCCCGCGGCGCCCGCCGGGCCGGCCGTGCTGGCCGCCGACGCCGCCACCGCCGGACTGCCGGCGGACGGGGTCACCATCACCGACACACCGATGGACCGGGAGACCGACTTCGGGCGGGTCGACAACCACAATTCGGCGCTGCGGGCCCCGGGCGACGCCCGCCGCACCCACAATCTGGTGCCGGACTATCCGGTGCCCGGCGCCCAGCTGGTGGCGGGCGAATGGTCCGGCGCGACCATCACCGCCTCCAGTTCCGCCGGTGACGCCACCCAGCTGGGCGGCGCCGCGCCCGGCAGCTCGACCGCGGCCGTGGTGGACGGCGATCCGGCCACCGCGTGGATCAGCAATGGCGCCGAACACGCTGTCGGGCAATGGCTCCGGCTGGATCTGGACAAGCCGATCAGTTCCGCGGTGCTGCGCCTGACCACCAGCGCGGCCGCCATCGGCAGCCCGGTGAAGTGGGTGGAGGTGGAGACCGCGAAGGGCACGGTGGCGGGGCGCATCACCGAACCCGGTACGCCAGTGGCGATCTCGCTGCCGCCGGGCCGCACCGACTGGATCAAGATCACCGCCGTGCACACCGAGGACGGCAGTGCCGGTGGCCAATTCGGGATCAGCGAACTGAGCCTGGACGATTACGCCGACCGCGAGAACCCGGTGACCGTGGACATCCGGCACCGTACGGTACTGCCGCCCGCCCCCGCCGGCGCGCAGGTGCGCGGCTGGGACCTGGGACAGGAATTCCCCGGCCGCAGCGCCTGTTTCGACTCCCCCGACCGCGTCCGGTGCAGCAAGGGCCTGGCCCTGGCCGCCGAGGAGCCGGGCCTGTTCGAACGCACCCTGCAGGTGCCGCAGCCGGTCACCGTGTCCCCGGACCTGATCGTGCACACCCGTCCCGGTCCGGCGCTGGAGGCGCTGCTCACCGATCAGGACCGGCCCATCGCCCGGGGTCGCGCCGATGTCGGCGACCCGCGCGGCTCCGCCCTCGCGGCCACCGACGGGGACCCGCGCACCAGCTGGACCGCGCCCGAGACCACCGTCCGCAATCCGGCGGGGCCCAAACCCACACTCACCATCGAACTTCCGGCCCCGACCCTGGTGACCGGTCTGGAGGTGACGCCGTCGCGCGGCGATCTGCCCGCGCACCCCACCTCCGTCTCGGTGAATCTCGGCGACGGCCCGCAGGTGCGCACCGTGAATCCGGACTCCGGCGCGACCAGCCGGGTGGACCTGCACCCCTACCTCACCGATCGCATCGAGGTCAGCATCCAGACCTGGGACGGCGTACTCGACCGCACCGCACTGGGTTTCGCACAGGAGCAGCCGCCCGGCCTGGCCGAGGTGAACGTGCTGGGCCCCGACTACCCCGCCCCCGCCGATCCGGACCGGCTCCTCACCATCGACTGCGCGCACGGGCCCACCATCGCCGCCGCGGGCCGCACCCTGCACACCACGGTGACCGGCACCGCCGCCGAATTGCGTTCCGGCGCACCGCTGCCCGCCACCGTGTGCGGGGCCGACGCGAACAGCGCCGACGATGCGACGAGCGAGAGCGGCTTCGACTTCCCGTCCGGCCGTGTGGATGTCGCGGTCGCGCCGACCGAACTGTTCACCGTCGACGAACTGCGCCTGGACCGCGCCCCGGCGCTCGCCCCGGTGGCCGATCCGAACGGCAGCACCGGCACGCAGGTGCTGGTGCTGCCGCTGAGCACGAATGTCGGATGGCAGGCCAAGTCCGCCGACGGCCACCCGCTGCAGCCCGTGGTGATCAACGGCTGGCAGCAGGCGTGGCTGGTGCCGGCCGGAACCAAGGGCCCGATCACCGTCGCATTCCCCACCGATCGCTGGTACCGCCTGGCCATCTTCGGCGGCCTGCTGTTGCTGATTCCGCTGATCGTGCTGGCATTCCGGGGTGCGCGCTCGCCCGTCCGCGACGATGGGCCGCCGCCGCGCACCTGGCGCAGTCGCACCGTCGCCGGGCTGGGACTGGCCGCCGGGGCCGGTCTCATCGCCGGACCGGTCGCCCTCGTGCTCACCCTGTTCGGCCTGATGGCCGACCGGCTCCGGCCGCAGGTGCTGCCGCGGGCGCTGGTGGCGATCGCGGCCGGCGGTACCGCCATCTCCGCGGCCGCGCTGTCGACCGGGCCCTGGCGTTCGTTCGAGGGCTATGCCGGCGGTTCGCTGTGGGTGCAGTTCCCGGCGCTGGTCGCGGTGATCGCGGTGGGGATCGCGGCCCTGCCGCCACGCCGCTGAATCAGCGTGCCGCCCCGCCGCTGAATCGTGCTGCCGCTCAACCGAAGCGGCGGCGCGTCCACTGCCGCACGGGTTCCTCGACGAGGGCATAGCTGGCGGCCGCCAGCGGCAGCGTGAAGGCCACGGTCAACAGGTAGACCACCACGAAATGCCCGTGGAACGGCACGATGCCGAATACCGGGAAGATGATCGACAGTACGGCCAGATGCCAGATGAAGATGCCGTACGACCAGCGTCCGAGGGTCGCGGCGACCCGGCCCTCCAGCACCCGGTGCCGCCGATCGGGCCGCAGCACCAGCGGGGCCAGCAGGCCGAACCCGATGACCGCGCCGAGCGCCATCTTCATGACGTACTGCCACGGCTGCCCGTGCACGAGACCCGCCGGACCCGCCAGATCGGTGGCCGCCAGCAGCATGGCCACGAAGGCGAGCGGCCACATCAGCCACTGGTTCCCGGCCACCCGCCGCCAGCGCGGGGCGGACAGGTCGGCGAGTTCGGCCAGCAGCATGCCCGCCGCGAACCACGGCAGATAGCCCGGCAGCCAGTTGTCGGCGTGAATGCCCTCGGGCGTGGGCACCGGCAAGAAGTTCCAGCCCAGGCACAGCAGTCCCAGTCCCAGCACCACCGGCACCCGCAGCCGCGCCCGTTGCCCGCGCAACCAGACCAGGGCGAACGCCAGCAGCGGAAGCACAAGGTAGAAGGCGACTTCCACCGAGAGGCTCCACATCTGGGTGAGACCGTCGGTCAGGGTGAAGGGCACGAACACCTGCAGCAGACCGAGATTCGACAGCCACACCCGCAAGCCCGCGGTGTGCGCCGCGCTGGGCAGCAGGATCAGCACCACGCCCACGACCACCCAGTAGGCGGGCAGGATGCGGGCCGCGCGATGCAGTAGATACCGTCCGGCGCTCGGCGCGCGGCCCTGTCCCCGGGCCGCGGCGGCGTGCGGGCGCCACAGCAGGAATCCCGACAGCGCGAAGAACACCGCGACCGCCATGTCGAATCGCTCCCACACCCGGCCCAGCACCGGCTGCCCGGTGGCGCCGGTCTGGAAGGCCACGTGGGTGAGCACCACCCCCAGCGCCGCCAGCGCGCGCATGCCCTCGAGTGCCGGAACGAAGCGACCCAGACGGGCCGCGGGCGGCTCGGCCGGGATCGGGTTCGTCTCGGGATTCAGGGTGGTCGTCATCGCGCCCCAGTCTGCCCTGTCGCCGTTCGCCCGAGCGCCCGGCCGCCTCCGCACGACTGCACCGGGCGGCTATTTCGGGGAGTTTTCCGGCCTCGGCCACCCTCTGGGACCGCTCGGACTGTTAGTGTCTGGGCTCACGAGTGCTGCGCGGCGACCGCAGTACTGGAGGAAACACGTGTTCGACGACGAGGAGAACCTGCATGGCACTCAGTGCCGGTACCAGAAGGACGGTGGCCTGCGTACTCGTGGGGCTCGGTGCGATGCTGCTCGTCGCCGCGATCATGGTCCCCACCTATACGGTCAGTCGGCTGGCGAAGACCCCGCTGGACCTGGAGATCACGACCGTCGCGACCAATCCGCAGAACGGCGCTCCCAGTGAGGTGCTGGACTCCAAGTCGCTGACCTCGGGAACGGGCTCGGCGAAGGTGGACCAGAACGTCCCGCTCGTCTCGCAGCGCTTCCTCACCGTCGAAGACCCGTCGGACGCTTCGGAAATGACCATCCAGGCCGGTCAGACCCTGCGCCGCACCGACAAGCAGGGCGACACCGGCCTGCTGACCGCGACCATCGACCGCGTCACCGTGAACCGCAAGACCGGTGAGCCGGTGGAGTCGGTGGACGGCGGCCCCAACGGTGCGATCGCCGTGACGGTCGACAAGAAGGGCGAGAGCGTGATGGACCCGGTGCAGCACACCGGCCTCCAGTACCGCTTCCCGATCGGCACGGACAAGAAGACCTACCCGTACTTCGACCTGAACGTGCGCAAGACCTACGACATCAACTATGTCGAAGAGACCGAGATCAACAATCTGAAGGTCTACCACTTCCAGATGGCCGTGCCGGTCACCGATCTCTCCACCGTCGCCAACTCGCCGACCAACAAGCTGACCCTGCCCGCCGAGAAGTGGGGCGTCGAGGGCGACGGCGACGTCACCATGGCGCGCTTCTACACCAACACCCGCGACCTGTGGGTCGAGCCGCAGACCGGCACCGTCATCAAGGGCCAGGAGCAGATCCACCTGTTCTACGCACGCAGCGGTGACAAGCCCGAGGTGACCGCCCTGAAGTCGACCCTGGTGTTCGACGAGAACACCATCGAGTCGCAGATCTCGGTGGCCAAGGACAACATGGACAAGCTGTCGCTGTACGGCCGCATCCTGCCGATCATCCTCGGCGTCCTCGCCCTGGTGTTCCTGATCGTCGGCCTGCTGCTCGGCTTCCTCGGCAAGAACGGCAACGGGCGCACCCCGGTCCGCCGCGTCGCCCCGTCCCCGTCCGGCGGTCCCGGCAACTTCGACGCCCCGACCCAGCAGATCGACATGAACAAGAAGCCCTAGCGGCTCCCGGTTCACCGCGGCCCAGCACCTGTGAAGGTGCTGGGCCGCTTCCGTTTCCGCCCGAGGCGCTGCGGAGAGTCCCGCGCCGGCCGGTGCCGGCGCCACCGGGGCGGGAGCGAGGCGCAGGGGTGCGCGGCCGGAGTGGTCGAGACGGATGGGAGCATTGCGGGCGTGCCCGTTGTACGCCGTCTGCCCGTGGTCAAGGACCTGACCTTGGTGACGGCGGGGGCGATGACCGCGAATGTGGCGGGCTACCTGTTGCAGCTGCTGGCCAGCCGATGGCTGGGGGTGTCGGGGTACAGCTCGTTCGCGAGCCTGCTGGCGGTGCAGATGCTGTGCGCGGTGCCCGCGCTCGCGTTGCAGAACGTGGTCGCGCGGGAGGTGGTGCGGGGTGCACCGGTGCGCGCCGCGCGAGAATTGACCGCGCGCTGCGCCGGCCTGGTCGCGGTGGTGGCGCTGGTGCTGGTTCCGGTGGTCGGCGCGGTGCTGAAGGTCGGCGTGGCGGCGTCGGCGGGTGCGCTGTGTTCCGCGCCGGCCCTGGTGCTGCTCGCGGGCGAGCAGGGAATCCTGCAGGGGCGCAGCCGGTTCCGGGAGCTGGCCACCGTACTGGGCGGAGCGGCCATCGTCCGGGTGACGCCCGCCCTGATCGTGCTGGCCTGCGGTTTCGGTTCGGCGCCCGCGCTGTGGGCCGGCGCGGGTGGTGCCACCCTGGCGGCGATCGTGGCCCGCCGGATCACCGATCGCGCGCTGACCGACCACGGCCGCGAGGCCGACGCGATCCTGCCGAACGACAGCGACGGCAACACCTCCGGCTCGCCGACTTGGTCGAGTCCCGCTGTCACCGAGCAAGTTCCGGCCGTAGCCCCGCTCCCGGGAGCAGATTCCGGATCCGCGGCACCGCGCCGGACAGCGGCCTTGGGCCTCGGCGTGGCGGCGGTGTTCCGGGCCGTGCAGGTGCAAGCGGCCTTGACCGCTTTATCGGCGGCGGATCTGCTGGTGTCGCGAATCATCCTGGACGAGAACGACGCCGGACGTTATGCGCTGGGGGCCATTGCCGCGAAGATCGCGTTCTGGCTGCCGCAGGCGGTCGGCGTGGTGCTGTATCCGAAGATGGCGCAGCCGCAGCACTCCGTACGCGCCGTGCGGTCGGCGCTGGCGGTGCTGGTGGGGATCGGGGCCGTCACGGTCCTCGGGGCGGCGGTGGCCGCCCCACTGGCGCCGCTGTTCGCGGGGCGCGATTACGCACCGATCGAGGGACTGCTGTGGCTGTTCGCGCTCGAGGGCGCGCTGCTGGCGGTCCTGCAGGCCGCCCTGCTGTCGGCGATCGCCGCCGACCGGACGGCACCGGCCGCTATCACCTGGGTCGGGCTCGGCGTGGGGAGCGCGGTCATGCTGACCTGCGCGCACTCGGTGCTGTCGCTGATCGTCATCGCCACGGCGACGGCTGCCCTCACGACGCTGGTGATCACCGGCCTGGCCCTGCGGGGCGCGCGCGACGAGACCGAGAACCCAACGCGGGTCCCCGAACTCGGGCCGAACGGAACGTAGGGTGCCGGTGTGAGTTCGCAGGGTCGGGGGTGGGGTTGGGTCAGGTTGGTACCCGCCGGGTACAGCCTGGTGCTCGCGCTGATCGTGCTGGGGCCACTGCTCGGGTCCGGATACCTGCTGCTGCGGGACGCGGTCAGTACACCGCGGTCGTATCTCACCGATTCCGCGCTGGGGCTCGGCGATGCCGCGCCGCGCGCCGTGCCGCAGGACGCGCTGATCGCCGTCGGATCGACCGTGGTGGACGGCGGCCTCCTCGTGAAAGCGTTGCTGCTGACCGCGCTGTGGCTGGCCGGCTGGGGTGCGGCCTGCCTGGCCCGCGACCTGCTCCGGGTATCGCTGGGCCCGCAGCTGGTGGCGGCGACCGTCGCCATCTGGAATCCCTATGTGGCGGAGCGCCTTCTACAGGGCCATTGGAGCCTCCTCACCGGTTATGCGGCGCTGCCCTGGATCGCCCTGCTCGCCACTCGCTTACGCGCGCGCTCGGCAACGGCCGGACGGGCGGGCGGGCTCGGCACGTGGGCCGGGCTGGCCGGGTGTCTCGCCGCGGCGGGGCTCACGCCGACCGGATCGCTGCTCGCGGGGCTGGTGGCACTACTGCTGGCCGGCAAGCGGAATCTGCCTGTCACGGCGGCACTGTGGATCCTGTCGGCGGCCCCGTGGCTGACAGCGACGGCACTGTCGGGTGCGGGCGCGGAACCCTCGGATCCGGCGGGCATCGCCGCCTTCGCAGCCCGCGCGGAACCGTGGCTCGGCACGCTCGGCAGCCTCGCCGGTCTGGGCGGCATCTGGAACAGCACCGCCGTACCCGGGTCGCGCACAACCTTCTTCGCCCTGGTCGCAACTGTGCTCCTGCTCGCTCTGGTGGCAAGCGGCGTACGCGCGGTCCTCGGCGCCGGCACGGACTCCGAATCCCGTTCGAGCGCAGCGGCCCGCAAGCGGGATCGCACCGACGTGCGGGCGGACGACACGGCCGAACCGGGCAGCGTGCCAGATGCGGACGTCGAATCTCGTTCGGGCACAGCGGCCCACGACCCGGATCACCCCGACCTACGGCCGGACGGCACGGCCGAGCCGGGCAACGTGCCGGATGGTGAATCGTCCCGGGATCCGATGCACGACGAGGCGCGGGTTGCGCGGCGGCGGCTGGTCTGGCTGGCGGTGGCGGCGATCGTGCTGCCCGCGCTGGGGGCGACCGGGTGGGGGTTGTCGGCGGGTGAGTTTCTGGTGACGAGGGTGCCGGGGGCCGGGCTGCTGCGGGATACCCAGAAGTTCGTGGCGCTGGCCGTTCCCGCGTATGCCCTGTGCGCGGCCGCCGGATGCCGGGTGGTGGGGCGCTGGATTTCCAGCATGGTCGTGGATGGTGTGAGCGCCGCGTCGCCGCGGGCGCGAACCGGCGGGGCCGCAGTGCTTTTCCTCGCGATCCTGTTCCTCACGCTGCCGGATCTGGCGTGGGGAGTCGGGGGCGCGTTGCGGCCGGTGCAGTATCCGGCCGGATGGCAGCGGGTGGCCGAGGCGGTCGACGCGCCGGGTGATGTCGCGGTGCTGCCGGGCGGGATGTTCCGGAAGTTCCGGTATTCGGGCAGTGCGCCGGTCCTGGATCCGGCTCCGCGCCTGCTGAAGCGAGATGTGCTGCAAACCGGTGAACTTCCCGTGCGCGGCGGCGTGGTGTCCGGCGAGGGCGAGCGGGCCCGGAAGGTGGAGAACCTGTTGTTGCACGGCGGGTCCGCGAACCGGCTGGCCGAGCTGGGGGTCGGCTGGGTGCTGGTCGAGGGCGGTACGCCCGGACCGATGGGTGAATCGAAAACCACTCTGGCGCAGTTGAATCCGGTCTACGCCGACCGGGATGTGCAGCTGTACCGGGTACCCGGCGATATCGCCGCCCACGACGCCTCGGCCGCGAACCGCCGCCTGTCGGGCGCCGCGCATCTGCTGTGGGCCGCGCTGCTGGCCGGCGGATTCCTCACCGCCGCAATCTGTTCCGTGACGCGGCGATCAGTCCCGCGGAAAGCCGAGCGCGAATCCCACCCCGATCACGACAATGCTGACTGACGCAATGACGAGAATGATCCACATGCCTCGATGCTATGAACCGTAGGAGAAACGCGTCGCGGCTTTGCCGAATTGCGATGCCCGCGAATCACACTCGCGCGGGCGCGATCAATCCGCTCACCCGCTCGCCGCGTGTCACCGCGGACAGCACCTCGTAGACGCCGTTCCCGGTCTGTTCCCAGGAGAATTCCCGCGCCCGCGCCCGCGCCTTCTCCCCCAGCACCATCCGGGACTCCGGATCGCCGAGCAGTTCGCCCACGGCCTCGACGAGCTGGGCCGGATCGTCGACCAGCAGCCCGGTCACGCCGTCCACGATGGAGTCGGTGAGCCCGCGTGAACTGCGGTACCCGACCGTGGGCACCCCGTGCTGGGCCGCCTCGATGACCGCCAGCCCCCAGCCCTCCTTGCGTGAGGGCAGCACATGTACCCAGGCGCGGCCCAGCAGCCGGTGCTTCTCGTCCTCGTCGACGTGGCCGTGGAAGGTGACCGCGTCGGCGATCCCGAGCTCGTCCGCGTGGGCGCGCAGATTGGGGGCCCACCAGCCGTCGCCGACCACGTCCAGGTGCAGGCCCGGGATCCGCCCGCGCAGCCCGGCCACCACGGCCATGGCGTCCTCGATCTGCTTGTGCGGCACCAGCCGCGAGAGCACCACGATGCTGGGGTGCGCGGTGCGGGTGGCGTCGTCGCCGGCCGGCACCTGCGCGGGGATCGGTTCGGCGCCATTGCGCACCACCGCGATCCGCGTCCCGGCCACCCCGAGCGCGGTCAGCTCCTCGGCCGACGGCAGCGAAACCGTCAGGTACTGATTGCCGCGGTGCACACGCGGTGACAGCCGCGATTCGATCCACCAGCCGATCCGCCCGACCAGCCGCCCGGCCACCGGCCACTGCTCGCGGTGCCCGTGATGCACGAGCACCACGGTCGGCGCGGCCGTGGCGGCCCGGGCAAAAAAAGGGATGCCGTTCTGGGTGTCGATGACCGCGTCGGGCCGCAACCCCTTGAGCGGGCCGATCCCGAACCGACCCAGCGCGATGGCCGCCAGCGCCCTCGGATACACCGTGAACCGCCCACCGCCACGGCTGATCTCGATGCCGTCGATCGACTCCCGCCTTGCCGCACCCGGATAGCCCGCGGTCCGCAGCGTGACCTTGACACCGCGTGCGGCCAGCTGCGCCCCGACCTGCTCCAGATATCGCTCGCTCCCGCCACCCTGTGGATGCCCGGTGTCGCGCCAGCACAGCAGCAGCACTTCATGCACGGGCGGATTCTCCAGGGGTCAGGGTCGGTCGGGGACAGGCAGACAATGGGCTCCACCATATAGCCCGCCCGCCCGTTCCGGGCCAGCAGCGGTCATCCGACCTGCGCGTGCCGCGAATCGATGCCGGAGTGCGAGGTTGCGAGCGGGTGTCCGGGCCGGTGCGCGGCTGTGCGAAACTTGCCGCCGTGCTTCGAGCCGATCAGACCAGACCGCGCCGCCCGCGATTCGCCCGCCGGGCGACGCTGCGCCGGTCGCTACGGCTGCTGAGCAGTTTCCGGTTCGAGCAGACCGATCCGGCCGTGTTCTACGGCGGGGTGGCGGCCGATACCGCCGATCTGGTGTCGGACTTCTACCGGGATCTGACCGGGAAGTCGCTGCGCGGGGCGATCGTGCTGGATGTGGGCGGCGGTCCGGGCTATTTCGCGGAAGAGTTCGGCCGGGCGGGGGCCCGCTATCTGCCGGTGGAGCCGGATCCGTCGGAGATGCACGCGGCCGGTTTGCGGGTCGCGGGCTCGGTGCGCGGGTCGGGGATGGCGCTGCCGTTCCGCGATGACGCGGTGGAGGTCTGCATCTCCTCGAATGTGGCCGAGCACGTGCCGCAGCCGTGGGTGATGGCCGCGGAGATGCTGCGGGTCACCAAACCCGGTGGCCTCATGGTCTTTTCGTACACGGTGTGGCACGGGCCGTTCGGTGGCCACGAGACCGGGCCGTGGCATTACCTGGGCGGGGAGTACGCGGCGCGGCGGTATCGGCGCAAGCACGGGCGGGAGCCCAAGAACCGTTTCGGGCGTTCGCTGTTCGCGGTGCGGGCGGCCGAGGGCGTGCGGTGGGCGCGCGAAACTCCGGACGACATCGGGATTCTCGCGGTGTTCCCGCGCTATCACCCGCGCTGGGCCTGGTGGATGGTGCACGTCCCGGTACTGCGGGAGCTGCTGGTCAGCAACCTGGTGGTGGTGGCGACCAAGCGGCCGCGGTCAGCGTATGGAGAATCCGCGCCGCCAGATCCGGCGTAGGCCGGTGCAGGGTTCAGGTTCGCCCCACGGTGACTCCTGGGTAGCCAACCCGACCGTCTCCAAGGCGGTCAGGCCGACCTGACCTGCGAGCGCATTCACGGTGGCAACCGCTTCGGCCGCCTGTAACGCGGCGGCGGCTTGCTCGGTGGTCAGGGTCCGGCCCGGCAGGAAGGACACCACCCAACCGCCTGCGCCGACGCTTTTCGCCTGATGCGGCGTGAGATCACTGGTCATCAGCGATCTGCCGACCACTTGCACCGCCATGACTCGGACTCCCCTGTGCGGTAACGGTTCATGAATCGAGCGAGCTATCCACGGTAGCTATAAAGCATGCTCGCTACGGCTGCCGAATGCAATAGTGCGTTCGGTGAAAAGCCAACCAACAGGTCGGAATTCGATATTGTGGACTGCTACCAGTTTGCCGCAAGGATGCGGAAGGGCTTGCAGTCCTGCATATCCGGAGCGGATCAGTCCTCGGGCAGCAGGAGTCGAAAGACGGGTTGCCCCTTCCGGACCGTCGGATAGGTGGCCTCCACCACCTCGACGTGCCACCCCGGCGGCAGCACCCGCTGCAACTGACCGGCAGCCCGCTGCATGGGAGTGCTGATACCCGGTGAGTCGACATCGGAGAGCTCGGCGAGCAGGAAATCGACAAGGCGCACATCGGACATGCGGGGATCTACCTTTCGAAGAGCTAATAGATAGCAACCGACCAGAATGGTGGAGAAAGGCGTACTGGACCGAGCATAGGCCACGTCCGGGCAACCCCGAATCCGAATCAGGTTTCGCCGTGCCGCTGACCGGGCGACTTAGAAACCGAGGAGTCCCATTTCAAAGAAGATCCCGGTCAGCGGGACATTTGCCCCACATGCCGGGGACAGCGCCGAGCGCAAAACTGTAACGTGTTCTCATGGAGTACCAGAGTCTGTTCATCGGTGGCCGCTGGACCGCGCCGGCCGGCGCCGACACCCTGCCCGTCGTCTCGCCCGCAACCCTGGAAACCGTCGGCAGCGTGCCCGTCGTCACCCGCGCCGACGTCGACGCCGCGGTCGCCGCGGCCCGCCGGGCCTTCGACAGCGGACCCTGGCCGGCCACCCCGCCGGAGGAGCGCGCCGCCCTGCTGACCCGCGTCGTCGCCCTGCTCGATCAGAAGGCCGGCGACCTCACCGCCGCCCTCTCCGCCGAGATGGGCGCGCCCACCCTGGCCGCGAGCACCCTCAACTACGTCCCCGCCCGCGCCACCCTCGACTTCTACGCCGGACTCGGAAAGTCCTTCCCCTGGACCGAATCTCGCACCGGCCTGTTCGGCACCACCCGGGTCTCCCGCGAACCGGTCGGCGTGGTCGCCGCCGTGATCGCCTGGAATGTCCCGCTCTTCCTGGCCGTCAACAAGCTCGCGCCCGCCCTGCTGGCCGGCTGCAGCGTCGTCCTCAAGCCCGCGCCGCTCACCCCGCTGGCAGCCAACCTGCTCGCCGACATCTTCGCCGAGGCCGGGCTGCCCGAGGGCGTGCTGTCGGTGCTGCCCGCCGAGGCCGACGCCGCCGAATACCTGGTCTCCCACCCGGGCGTGGACAAGGTCACCTTCACCGGCAGTACCGCGGTCGGCCGCAAGATCGCCGCCATCGCGGGCAGCCAGCTCAAGCGCTGCTCGCTGGAACTGGGCGGCAAGTCCGCCGCGATCCTGTTGCCCGACATGGACATTGCCGACATGCCCAAGCTCGCCTTCGCGGGCCTGATGAACAGCGGCCAGGCCTGCGTGGCCCAGACCCGCATCCTCGCCCCGCGCGGCCGCTACGACGAAATCCTCGACGCCCTCACCGCTTCCGTGGGCCTGCTCCCGGTCGGCCTGCCCGACGACCCCAATGCCCAACTGGGCCCGCTCATCTCGGAGAAGCAGCGCGAGCGCGTCGAGGGCTACATCGCCAAGGGCCAGGACGAGGGCGCGCGCCTGATCCTGGGCGGCGACCGCCCCGCCGACCTCCCCGGCTGGTACGTCCGCCCCACCGTCTTCGCCGACGTCACCAATGCCATGACCATCGCCCGCGAGGAGATCTTCGGCCCGGTCCTCTCGGTCCTGCCCTACGACACCGAGGAGGAGGCCGTCGCCATCGCCAACGACAGCGACTACGGCCTCGCCGGCTCGGTCTGGACCACCGACATCGAGCACGGCGCCGCCATCGCGGCCAAGGTCCGCACCGGCACCTACGCCATCAACTGGTACGCCTTCGACCCCTGCGCCCCCTTCGGCGGCTACAAGACCTCCGGCATCGGCCGCGAGAACGGCCCCGAGGGCCTCGACGCCTACTGCGAGCAGAAGTCCCTGCTCATGCCGATGGGCAGCTGATCCACGCTCGTAAAACGCGAAGAAGGGCTCGTCCGCACCGGAGTGGCGCGGACGAGCCCTTCTTGTTGGCTTTCGTTCCGGTGCAACTGATTTCGCGAGGCGAGGGTAACTCCTGGGGTACCCCCGAAATCGGGTTGGCACCCGACCGCCGGCACGGGTACAGGTCAGCGGGCGGCTCCCAGGCCGCCCGCTGAAGTCCCGGGGAGGCGGGCTAGCCCAAGCGCTGCTTCAGGGCCTCGAACTCGTCGCGGATGCCGGAGGGCAGCTTGTCGCCGATGAACTCGAACCACTCGTCGATCAGCGGGATCTCCCGCTTCCACTCCTCGACGTTGACCGCGAGCGCCTCGTCGACGTCGGCGGTGTTCACGTCCAGGCCCTCGAGGTCGAGGTTGGCGGCCGTGGGGACATTGCCGATCGGGGTGGCCTCGGCCTCCGCGGTGCCCTCGATGCGGTTGACGATCCACTCCAGCACGCGGGAGTTCTCGCCGAAGCCGGGCCACAGGAAGCGGCCGTCCTCGCCGCGGCGGAACCAGTTGACGTAGAAGATCTTCGGCAGCTTCTGGGCGTCGGCGTTCTTGCCGAGGTTGATCCAGTGGCCGATGTAGTCACCCACGTGGTAGCCCATGAACGGGATCATGGCCATCGGGTCGCGGCGCACGGTGCCGACCTTGCCCTCGGCGGCGGCGGTCTGCTCCGAGGACAGGGTGGCGCCCATGAACACGCCGTGCTGCCAGTCGAAGGACTCGGTCACCAGCGGGACGGTGGTCTTGCGGCGGCCGCCGAAGAGGATGGCCGAGATCGGCACGCCCTGCGGGTCGTCCCATTCGGGGGCCAGGGTCGGGCACTGCGACATCGGGGTGCAGTAGCGCGAGTTCGGGTGCGCGGCCAGGGTTTCCGACTCGCGCTCGTACCAGTCGTTGCCCTTCCAGTCGATCAGGTGATCGGGCTGGCCCTCCAGGCCCTCCCACCACACGTCGCCGTCGTCGGTGAGCGCGACGTTGGTGTAGACGGTGTTGCCCGCGTCGATGGTCGCCATCGCGTTGGGGTTGGAGGAGTGGTTGGTGCCGGGCGCGACGCCGAAGAAGCCGAACTCCGGGTTGACGGCGTAGAGCTGCCCGTCCTCGCCGAAGCGCATCCACGCGATGTCGTCGCCGAGGGTCTCGGCGCGCCAGCCCGGAATGGTCGGCTGGATCATGGCGAGGTTGGTCTTACCGCAGGCCGACGGGAACGCGGCGGCCACGTAGTACGCCTTGTTCTCCGGCGAGATCAGCTTGAGGATGAGCATGTGCTCGGCCAGCCAGCCCTCGTCGTGCGCCATGGCCGAGGCGATGCGCAGCGAGTAGCACTTCTTGCCCAGCAGCGCGTTGCCGCCGTAACCCGAACCGTAGGACCAGATTTCGCGGTCCTCGGGGAAGTGGGTGATGTACTTGGTGTCGTTGCACGGCCACGGCACGTCGGCCTGGCCCTCGGCCAGCGGCGCGCCCAGCGAGTGCAGCGCCTTCACGAACGGCCGGTCGGCGCCGAGCTTCTCCAGGGCGGCCTTGCCGGCGCGGGTCATCACGCGCATCGACACCACGACGTACTCGGAGTCGGTGATCTCGACGCCCAGCTTCGGGTCCGCGGCGCCCAGCGGGCCCATGCAGAAGGGCACCACGTACATGGTGCGGCCCTTCATGGAGCCGCGGTACAGCTCGGTCATGGTGGCGCGCATCTCGGCCGGGTCGACCCAGTTGTTGGTCGGACCGGCGTCGGCCTCGGTCTTCGAGCAGATGTAGGTGCGGGATTCGACGCGGGCGACGTCGGAGGGGTCGGAGAGGGCGAGGAACGAGTTGGGCTTCTTGCTCTCGTTCAGCTTCTTGAAGGTGCCCGCCTCGACCAGCTTGGTGGTGAGGGCGTCCCACTCCTCGTCGGAACCGTCCGACCAGACCACGCGGTCGGGCTGGGTGAGTTCTGCGACCTCCTGTACCCAGGCAAGCAGTTCCTTGTGCTCGGTGGGCGCGGTGCCATCGTGAAGACCAGGAATGGTCGCTGAGGTCATGAAAACTCTCCTGAGATGGGCGGCCCCGAGGTCATCGAGCCGAGGACCACGGCTCGCGACACCGAGTGCCACCAATTGCGGCAGGGCTCCCGCTGGTTCTCGCCGCTTGCCCGTACCGGCTGGACGCGCGTACAAGAACGCAACGGATGCCCTGGTTCCTGCCATAGAGGTTAACGCCATATATCGGGGTGTACGGAATCGGGTTGTCCACTCGGTACCGGGTCGAAACCTCCGACCAGCCGCTGAGCGAATTCAAGTGCGGCCAGGTCACGGTCGCATGCCAGCAGTAAAGCGGGGCGCCGCTGCGCCGCCTGCCGCAATTGCGCCTCCAATTCACCGACCCGCAGATCGGTTTCCACCATGCGCGCGGTGGCACTGCGGTGCACTTCGTCGGTGAGCCGTTCCTCGGCGTCGACCAGGGCCGTGGCGACCCGCTGTTCCAGCTGCGCGCGGGCGTCCACCAGCGTGTCCGCCACCCATTGCCGCAGGTGAGCACCATCGGCGAGGTGCCGGCGGGCGCGCACCACCCAGCCCGCGGCGGCGGCACCGAGGAGCAGACTGACCGGCACGATCGCGAAGTCGAAGGCCTGCAGCAGGGCCAGCGGCGCCACCACCAGCCGGCCCAGTCCGAAGCCGGCCGAGGCGCCGAGCGCGACCACCAGGTGGTCCTCGGCACCTCGCAGCCGCGGGCCCGGCGTGGGGACCGCCCTCGACACCCGTTCCGCGGGTGCCGGAAAAGATATATGCCATTCCTCCGCGACGGATTCTTCGACCTGACGACACAATTCGCCGATCCGGGAGCGAATCGAGCGATCCATCTCCTGTGTGAGTTTTTCCACAGAATCGCTCACATGCCGCGGAAATTCGGCGTGTGCGCGGCGCGGCAGGCGTTCGATTTCGGCCCGCAGGTCCCCGTGCAGTGCCCGGATTCTGGCTCCGACCTCGTGCAACAGATCCACTCGCGCCAACTGCAGCCGATTCCGCACGATCGTCATGGCCGAGCCCCGCCCGCCGTCACTCACCGCCAGCAGCCGCGCCCGCTCCTCCCGCAGTCCCGCCACATCCCCGCCGTCCCGCAACTTCCCGAGCTGCGCCCGGATCCGCCGCCGCGTCTCGGCCACCACGCGCTCCCGCACGATCGCCACCTGATCCGCCACCGCTCCCGCCCCCGCCGCCGCCACCAGCCGCGCGTGCAACAGCCCCACCCCCGACCGGTCCAGCAGCGCCGGATCCCCCGCCGCCCGCGCCACCGCCGCCATCCGCGCCGACACCGGCACGATCTCCGCCCCGCTCTCGCCCCCGGCCTTCGCCAGCAGCTCGACATCCAGCTTCCGCACCTCCCGCCACTGCCGATGCGCGTGAATCCCATCCAGCGCGAACACGATCCGCGTCCCGTCCGCCCGCAGCGCCCGCACCCGCGCCAGCATTTCGCCGCCGATCAGCGCCCCGGCGTCGAGCACGACGAGCGCCACCGGACACGGGCGCGCCCCGGGTCCCGCGCCGGTCGAGGACGCCGGATCGGCGTCCGCGGTGCCGGCTCCGGCCGCTGTGACGACGATGAGGTCGATACGCGGCTGGAACCGAGCCAACTCGACCCGCAATGCCGCCGCGTGCGACTCGTCGCCGCTGAGGAGCGCGATCGCGGTGACTCCGGCCCGCGGCTCCGGGACAATCGCCCGCAGCAGGGCCAGACCGTGCGGATTCCAGCGCATGACAACGGCTTCCACCACCGCGGGCAGCTCGGCCGGCGATACGGGAGGTTCGGCGACGGGTGCACCGCCCCGGACGGACCGGTCCGCATCGGCCGGGGCCGGCCGCTGCAACGGCGGCAGTTCGAGCCCGTGCAGCGGCGGCGAGTCAGCGGGGCGGGGTTCGGGGATCAACACCGCTGATTCGTATCCGGCGGCGTATTCGGCTTGGCCCCGGGCGAATCAATCGCCGAGGGCAGCGGCGACGGCCTCGTAGCGGCGGTGGAGTTCGTGGTGGAGGGGGTCTATTCCGCTGGCGCAGTGGAGGATCTGCAGTAGCAGCTGCGGGGGCAGGGTGGGGTGGCGGCGCAGGGCTGCGAGGGCGCAGGAGACGCCGAAGAGATCCCAGCGGTCCAGCAGGGCTCGGCGGGATTCCAGGTCGGGGGCGAGGTCGGCAGCGGTGAAGAGGTCGTGCGAGAGGGTGAGGGGTGGGTCGGGGCGGTCGCGATGGCGGTGGAGGGTGCGGAGGTCGGCGTCGGTGAGGGTGCCCGAGCGGGTGCGCGCGGCGAGGGACGCGACCACCGGGAAGACGGGCAGACCGAGTTCGGCGCTGAGGTCGGCGGCCGCCACGGCGGCGTCGGGCCACCGGGCGCCGATGGCATCGGCCTTGTTGAGTACCACAAGGGCGCGGTCCGGGTGGACGGTGGCGAGCAGGCGGCGGTCGGCGTGGCCGGCCAGGCCGGGGAGAACGTAGAGGACGAGATCCGCGTCGAGTGCGGGGTCCGGTTGCCCGGGCTGGTCGACCGGCCGGGTTTCTTCCGCGGTGAGCAGCGACAGTGCATGTCGCAGGGTGGTTTTGCCCGCACGGGCCCGGCCCGTCACCTGGATGCGCGGAGATCGCCCGACCGGCACGCGGGCAGCCTAGCCGGAAGCCCCTGGGCACGTGGGCATTTCGGATCACAAACACGCAGGTCAGGCGGTGAGGAAGCAGACCGGTCCGGGTCCTTCTGTGCGCCCGCACAATTCGACGCAACCGCTCTTCACAGACACCTGCGATTGCCCTACTCTGGCGATTCGGTCGGCATCAGGGCCGATGCACGGCTGCGGCGATCCCTCTCGGTCCACGGCCGGGCGCGACGAGGGGAGGTGGCGATGACCGTCAATGCGGACGTCATCGAATCATCCGGGACACCGGGCCCGAAAGGGACACTACGACCGGCAGCGGCCGGGCAGCCGAGCAGCCGCCCGCTGCCACCGGGCCGGGACCCCTTCTTCCATCCGCCGCGCGGGTTCGCCCGCCACGCGGCGGGCACGATGCTGCGCAGCCGCCCGGTCGACATCGCGCTGTTCGGCCTGGTGCCGCAACACGTGACGGCCTGGCAGCTGCTGTACCGCAGCCAGGATCTGCACGGCCGGCCCGAGGTCGCGGTCACCACCGTGCTGCTGCCCGAGGGCGCCGAACCAGATGCGGAGCGCCCGCTGCTGGCGTTCCAGACCGCCATGGACGCCGTGACCGACCGCTGCGCCCCGTCCTACGCGCTGCAGCGCGGCGCCCTGTCCCCCGGATCCATCACCCAGCTCGAATGGCTGTTGGTCGCGAACGCGCTGCGCCGCGGCTGGGCGGTCAGCATCGCCGATCATGAAGGGCCGCAGGGGAATTTCGGCGTGGCGCGCGAGCCCGGCTACCGCGGTCTCGACGGTGTCCGCGCCGCACTGCGTTTCGCGCCGCTGGGTCTGCGCGCGGACACCAGGGTCGCCGTGTGGGGCTATTCCGGTGGCGGCATGGCCAGTTCGTGGCTGGTGGAGATGGCTCCCGAGTACGCGCCCGAGCTCAATATCGTCGGGGCGGTGCTGGGCGCGCCCGTCGGTGATCCCCGCCACGTGTTCCTGAACCTGAACGGCGGCCTGTTCGCGGGCTTTCCGGCGATCGTGATCGCCGCGCTGCAGCAGGTCTACCCGGCGCTGGCCGAGGTGGTGCGCCGCGACTTCACCCCCGAGGGCCGTCGCCTGCTGGACCGCGCCCGCTCCCTGGGCCCGATCGCGGTGCTGCCGCTGCTGGTGGGCCGCCGCATGGACGACTATCTGCGGCGTCCGCTGGCGGAGATCCTGCCGGATCTCGAGGACATGTTCGACGAGCTGCGCCTGGGCAATCGCACGCCCGCGTGCCCGGTGCTGGTGGTGCAGCCGGTGCACGACCAGGTCATCGATGCCGCGGGGATCGACGGTCAGGTCGAGCGGTACCGGGCGGGCGGCGCGGCGGTCTGGTATGTCCGCGATCGCCTCAGCGAGCATTTCTCACTGCTGCCGCTGGCGACCCCGATGAGCCTGGACTGGCTGGCCGATCGGCTGGCCGGGAAGATTCTTACCGAACCCACAACCAAGACCGTCTGGTCGGTAGCGCTGTCCCCGGCACATTGGCGCGGCATGGTGGAAATGGCAACTACCGCAATGCGAGTCACCCTCGGACTGCCGCTGCGCCCGGCCGCCACACCGGCGTCCGGCGAGGTCTCGGGCCTGGCAGCCTGAGTGATCGCGGTCGCCGCAACCGTGGTCGATTGCTGCGCGAACTATCCGGTACTGGACAATGGACGCCGTGAACGACGCCGCGAACCACACTGCCGAGCCAGTTCCCGGGCCGCGGCCCGCCCAGCCCAACGGTGACGCCGATCACTCGGAAGCCGCCATCGGCCGGCCGGATCGGCCCGCGGGCAACCGCCTCTACCCCCGGGTCACCAGCTTCCGCGCCCGCCGCGGCGCGGTATCGCCCGCGCGTCAGGACGCCTGGGATCGGGTGTGGCCGGTGATCGGCAAGGACGTCTCCGACGAAAAGCTGGACGCCGACGCCTGGTTCGGGCGCTCGGCGCCGCTGATCATCGAGATCGGCTGTGGCACCGGCACCGCCACCGCGGCCATGGCGCAGGCCGAGCCGCAGTTCAACCTGATCGGCATCGAGGTCTACAAGCCGGGTCTGGCCCAGCTGGTGCAGCGCGTCGAGCGCGAGGGCATCGACAACCTCCGGCTGCTGCGCGGCGATGCCGTGGATGTCCTGGAAAATATGATTGCTCCGGAATCGCTGACCGGGGTGCGCGTGTTCTTCCCGGACCCGTGGCCGAAGGCGCGCCACCACAAGCGGCGGCTGTTGCAGCCGGAAGCCTTCGCACTCATCGCAAGTCGGCTGATTCCGGGCGGCGTGTTGCATGTGGCGACCGACCATGCGGACTACGCCGAGTGGATCGGCCTGTACGGAAATGCGGAACCCCAGCTCATCGGCATGAACGAGCCGACCGGAGGGGATCCCGAGGCCTACCGGAACAAAGCACCGATTGGTTTCGAACGCCCGATTACCAAGTTCGAAAACAAAGGACTCCGCGCGGGTAGCGCCATCACCGAGTTCATCTGGGGGAAGATCGAATCATGAGCGTCAGTGAGATGGCCCACGGTGTGTCGGAAGTTGCCGGAATAATGCACGGCACCGATTCGACCGAACTATCGGGCACCACAGGGCTCCACGGCAACGCCGGGGTCGCCCTGGGCGGCACCGCCACCGATGTGCGCCGCGTCCTATTGGTCTGGGATGCGCCGAACCTCGACATGGGCCTGGGCGCCATCCTCGGCGGACGCCCGACCGCCGCCTATCGCCCGCGCTTCGACGCGCTGGGCCGCTGGCTGCTGGCCCGCACCGCGGAACTGTCGGTGGGCAGCACCACCCGGGTCGAACCCGAGGCCACGGTCTTCACCAATATCGCCCCCGGCACCGCCGATGTGGTGCGCCCCTGGGTCGAGGCGCTGCGCAATGTCGGCTACGCCGTCTTCGCCAAACCCAAGATCGACGAAGACTCCGATGTGGACAGCGACATGCTCTCTCACATCGAGCTACGCCGTCGCGGCGCGGGTCTGGCCGGGATCATGGTGGCCTCCGCCGACGGGCAGGCGTTCCGCGCCCCGCTCGAGGAGATCGCCGGCTCCGGCGTGCCTGTTCAGGTGCTGGGTTTCCGCGAGCACGCGAGTTGGGCGGTCACGTCGGATATTCTCGAGTTCATCGACCTCGAGGACATCCCGGGCGTGTTCCGTGAACCGCTGCCCCGGGTCAGCCTCGACTCGCTGCCCGACGAGGGTGCGTGGCTGCAGCCGTTCCGGCCGCTGTCGGCCCTGCTCACCTCCCGCCCCGCTCAAGGAGTCGCTTAGTGTTCACCCGCTGGGGCGACCTGGTCTACAAGCTGCGCTACACCGTGCTCGGTGTTGTCGTGGCGGCAATGCTCTCGCTCGGAGCCTTCGGATTCGGGCTGGAGGACCATCTCAGCTCCAGCGGATGGTTCGACCCGAACTCCCAGTCCTCTCAGGCCGCGGTCCTGAAGGACCAGGTGTACGGACGCGATCACAACAGCGACGTGGTGGTGCTGTACACCGCGCCGGACGGCAGCACCATCGATGATCCCGCGTGGAATCAGAAGATCATCGACAACCTGAACAACCTGCCGGTGAAGCACCCGGAGATCAGTCAGGTCAACGGCTCGCCGTGGAAGACCAACACCGGCCAGCAGCTGGCCCAGGCCGCCAGCCAGGACCGCAAGCACGCCTTCGCCTCCGTCGCCATCAAGGGCGACAACGACACCGACATGGTGCGGAACTACCGGAAGGTGAAGGACGCCTTCTACATTCCGGACGTCAAGGTCGAGGTCGCCGGTCTGCAGCCGGTCGCGGGCACGCTGAACGACACCATGGCGCAGGACCAGAAGCGCATGGAGATCATCGCCATTCCGGTGGTGGCCATCCTGCTGTTCTTCATCTTCGGCGGCATCGTGGCGGCGGCCCTGCCGCTCATCATCGGTGGTCTCACGGTGCTCGGCGCGAACGGCATCGTCATGGCGATCACCAAGTTCACCGAGGTGAATTCGTTTGTCTCCCCGGTAGTCTCGATGATCGGCCTGGGCCTGGCGATCGACTACGGCCTGTTCATCGTGAGCCGCTTCCGCGAGGAGGTGGCCGACGGTTACGACACCAAGGCGGCGGTGCGGCGCACGGTCGTGACCTCGGGCCGCACCGTGTTGTTCTCCGCCACGATGATCATCGCGGCCAGCGCCGGCATGCTGCTGTTCCCACAGGGCTTCCTCAAGTCGGTGGCCTACGGCACCATCGCGACGGTCGCACTGGCCGCGGTGTCCGCGGTCACCATCCTGCCCGCGCTGCTGTCCATTCTGGGTCCGCGCGTGGATGCGCTGGGGCTCAAGCGGTTCCGCAAGACCAAGACCGCCGAGCAAATCGAGAACGGTTTCTGGGGCAAACTCACCGCCTGGGTGATGAAGCACCCGCTCAAGGTCGCCATCCCGCTGACCATCGGCCTGCTGCTGCTGATCATCCCGGTGAAGAACCTGCAGTTCGGCGGTATCAGCGAAACCTATCTGCCGCCGGACAATCCGACCCGCCTGGCGCAGCAGCACTTCGACGAGACCTTCCCGCTGCGCAAGGCCGACCCGGTCCAGCTGGTCATCCTCACCGATAACCCGAAGGACATCGGCACCATCCTCAACGAGGCCAACCAGGCCCGCGGACTGCAGCCCAAGACCACGTTCTCGCTCCCGCAGACGCCGCCCAACGGCTCCAATGTGTGGACGACCTCGCGGCCGCTCGAAAAGGGCAGCGACATCACCGAGACCATCGACGACCTGCGGGCGATCGACGTCCCGGACGGCGCCGAGGTGATGGTCAGCGGAACCCCGGTGATGATGCAGGACAGCATCGATCAGCTGGTCGATCGCATGCCGCTGATGATCGCGCTGGTGGTGCTGGTGACCACCATCCTGATGTTCCTCACCTTCGGCTCGCTGGTGCTGCCCATCAAGGCCGCGCTCATGAGCGCGCTCGGCCTGGGTTCCACGCTCGGCATCCTGACCTGGATCTTCATCGACGGCCACGGCGCGGGCCTGCTGAACTTCACCCCGCAGCCGATCATGTCGCCGGTGCTGGTGCTGATCATCTCCGTGGTCTACGGCCTATCCATCGATTACGAGGTGTTCCTGCTCTCCCGCATGGTCGAGTCCCGGACCCAGGGGGCGAGCACCACGGAGGCGGTGCGCGCGGGCACCGCGCAGACCGGCCGCATCATCACCGCCGCCGCGCTCATCCTGCTGGTGGTCACCGGCGCGTTCGCGTTCTCCGACCTGGTGATGATGCAGTACATCGCCTACGGCATGGTGTCAGCGCTGTTCATCGACGCGACCGTGCTGCGCATGCTGCTGGTGCCGGCCACCATGAAACTGCTCGGCGACGACTGCTGGTGGGCGCCCAAGTGGATGAAGAAGATCCAGCAGAAGATCGGCCTGGGCGAGCCCATCCTCGACGATGAGCGGCCCGGCGGCGGCGAGGTGGTCGACCTGGTGAAGACCACCCCGATCACCGACCCGGTCACCATGCAGATCCCGATCCTGTCCGACGGCACCGCCGCCCCGGCGCGGTCGCGCAAGCCGCGCCCGGCCCGCACCGTCGATGTGGACAGCGAGGCCCCGACCCAGCGCATCGACAAGGTCGAGCGGGCCCAGCCCGTCCAGCCCGCCGAGCCCGTCCAGCCCGCGGAGCCCGCCCAGCGCACCGAGTCCCCGCAGCCCCCCGAGCCCGCGCGGCCCGCCGACAGCTCCGCGGCTGCCCCGGAGACCAAGCGCGCGCCCGGATTCCCGTCCGCCGCCATGCGTCCCGGCCACGGGGTCACCCCGTCGACGACCCCGGCCCCGGCCTTCGCCAAGCCTGTCGGCATCGGTGAACCCGGCCCCGCGTCGCCCACGCCGGTCAGTGAAATCGGCACCGCCGCACCGGCGGAGGTCACCCCGCCGCTCGCCCCGCGGCGCGTCAGCGCGGCCGCAGAGGACGCGCCGACCACCGATCTCGGTTCCGGCCGCACCGGTCTGGGCGCCAACCCCACCGGTCCGGGAGCGGCGCGCGGCCCGATGGCCCCGCACCCCATCGGCGACTTCGCCTCTCCCGCACGGGGATCCGCGAATGCCGGTAGCGGGCTGCCGCAGCGGACGCCCGAGGCCGTGGCCCCGCCGGTCGCCCCCGTGAACCCGATGCCGTCGATCTCGCAGCCGGGAGCGGCTGCCGCGCCCGCGGATTCGCAGCCGCCCGCACCGGTGGTCGGTTCGGAGCGGGTGCTGCCGCCGCCGACGCCGAAGATCCCGCCGCATCCGGCGACCCGAGCGCAGCTGTACCAGCCGCACCCGCCGGAGCCGGAGCAGAGCGAGCCCACCGAACAGCTCGCGGAAACCGCTGCCGAGGAACAGCATCCGACGCACCACGCCGCCCAGGATGCGCCGCAGGACGGCCCCGGCCGCAGCAGCATCGAGCAGTGGATGTCGGATCTGCGCTCCTCACGGCGTCGCCCGCCCGCCGAGAATCCGGACGAGGACGCCAAGCATCGGGGCGGCGACGGACGCACGGTGAGCGTCAACGAACTGCTCCGCCGCCAGAACCACGACTGATACCCGGACATCAGGAAGGCCCGGCCGAATCCTCGGCCGGGCCTTCCTTTTTCAGCGGCCACGCGAGACGAGCGCCAGAGTCCATGTCGGCGAAGGCCGGCGAAAGCACCGGGTGAAATCGCAGCTGGGGTATGGGGGGATCGCGACACCCGGGCGGCGGGCGATTGCTCCCCGATTCGGCGGTGGAGACCCGCCGAGCCGGTCAGGCGGGGTGGGCGGGCGTCGCGGCGCGGGCGATGGTGGCGCGGATCTCGGCTGTGATCAGATCCGGGGCCTCGAGCATGGGGACGTGGCCGAGATCGGGCAGGGCGCGCACATCGATGATCCGGGTGGGGGTAAGCGGGGCGTAGACGTGGGGCGGCAGCACGCGGTCGCGGTCGGGCAGCAGGATGCTGGTGGGTACGTCCAGTTCGCCCAGCCGGGTGAAACCCGTTGGGAGATCCGGATCTTCGGCCAGGTCATCGACGATGGCGCATTCGGTGATGGCCGCGGTCATCGCCTTGGCCAGCGGATTCGGCACCAGGGCGGGACGATCGGCGAGCAGCGGGAGCAGCAGGCTGCGCAGCAGCGAGGGCATGCTCGGCCGGCGGTCGGGCCCCAGGCCGATGAGCGGGCCGAAGGCCCGGAACTTGCGCAGCAGCGAATCGGCGGCGGCGGGCGTGCGCCACAGGCCCGCGGGGGCGATGGCGGTGCAGGATCGGGCGCGGCCGCGGGCGGCGAGTTCCAGCGCGATCCAGCCACCCAGCGAATTGCCCGCGATATGCGCGGTGTCCCAACCGGATTCGTCGAGCAGGCGCTCACAGTGGTCGGCCAGGGCGGCCACGGTGGCCGGCCGGGCGGCCTCGGGTCCGCCCCAGTGGCCGGGGAGGGTGGGGGCGAGCACGGTGTGGCCGGTGGCCAGCTCGTCGAGCACCGCGCCCCAGGACTGCCAGGTGAGCAGGACACCGTGCAGCAGGAGCAGCGGCTCGCCGCCGCCGGATCGATGCACTGCCTCCGGAATCGCGACACCTTCCACCATGTGCGTGACCCTACCGCCCGGATCCGCCCGCCGCCGCGCTCGATTCCGCGGCACTGCGGCCTCGGGCCCGGCGGTCACGCACCGTTGAGGAATCGCTTCCAGTTGGTGCCGAACGGGTGCTTGGCGGTGACCGAGCTGAACCGCAGCGTGCCGTGCACGACCAGGTGCAGCGGCCCGATGGGCGGGCCGGTGCGCACCTTGGTGTTGGCGCTGGAGCCGATCAGGTCGATGGCATTGAGGTCCACGGTGGCCTCGGCCGGCACGATCAGTTCGATCGAACTGCAGGTGTCGTTCACGTGGATCTCCACCACCTGGGTGGACATGACGGCCTGGGTGAAGTCCAGGCGCACGCTGCCCAGCATGCTGTTGATCGCCAGCGCCGGCGGCACGTGCCAGGCGCCCTTGCGCTCCACGCCCGACAGCCGCGCGCGAATCACATTGGAGGGCACGGCCGGTGGCATCCGGTGCGCGGTCGCGTACCGGGGCGGCGGCTGCACGAAATGCTGCCCGGCGGGGGCGGGCTGCCCGACCAGCCGGACGCCCGGCAGATCGATCAGCACCGCATTGAGTTCGCCGCGGGTCTTGGCCGCGAGCGCGGTGTCCATGCGCTCGGTGAATTCCCCCAGCGACAGCATGCCCAGCCCGACCGCACGCTGCAGCAGCCGGCCGACATGTTCGCGTTCGACATCGGATACTCGCAGATCCCGGTCGCCGATCACGGCGTTGCCGGTCACGATCGCGGAAACCGCTTCAGGACCTCCCATGCTTCGAGGCTAGCCAGCACGGGGCCGCCACCGCATCAGGGCAATCCCTGAACCGTCCCCCTACTCGAGGCCCTGCTCGATGGCGTAGCGGGTCAGCTCGACGCGATTGCCGAGCTGCAGTTTGCGCAGCGTGGACTGCACGTGGTTCTCCACGGTGCGGTGACTGAGCCCGAGCCGGGTGGCGATCTGCCTGGCGGACAAGCCCTTCGCCACCATGCGCAGCACCTCGGTCTCGCGATCGGTGAGAGCGGGGCGGTGCGGTTCGTCACGTTCGGCGGGGGTGCCGGCGATCCGGCGGAACTCGCCCAGCACGAGACCGGCCAGGCCCGGGGTGAAGACGGCCTGTCCCGCCGCGGTGGCGCGGACGGCGTCCAGCAGTTCGGTGGCCGAGGCGCTCTTGACCAGGTAGCCGGTGGCGCCGGCCTTGATGGCGTCGAGCACGTCGTCGCGTTCGGCGGAGGCCGACAGCACCAGCACCCGGGTGTGCGGGGAGACCCGCAGCACCTCGGCGGTGGCGTCGGCGCCGTTGCCGTCGGGGAGCTGCATGTCCATGAGCACGACCGCCGGTTGCACGGCGCTCGCGCGGGCCCCGGCGGCGCGCACGCCGTCGGCGGTGGCGACCACGTCGAATCCGGCCTCGGCCAGATCGCGGGCGACCCCGTCCCGCCAGATCGGGTGGTCGTCCACCACCATCACCGTGATTCCGGCATCCGATTCGGTCATGTCCGCCTCCGATCTCATTGTGGCCGTTCGAGACTCTCAGCGTCGCGGTTCCAGGGGCACGCGGAACTCCCATTCCGCGCCCTCACTGTCGGCGGGCGCCGCCTCGCACAGCAGCTGCGCGGTGCCGCCGAGGGCCGCGATGCGCCCGACGATGGACCGCGAAACACCCATGCGCCCTTGCCCTTCGGCCTCGGCGAGCCGGCCGGGCGGAATGCCGGGGCCGTCGTCGCGCACGCTCACGATGAGCTCGTCGCCGGTATCCTCCAGCAGCACATACGCTTTCGCGCCCGGACCGGCGTGCTGGACCACATTGGCGAGGGCGGCCGCCACGGCGGCGGCGACCTCGCGCGCCGCCCAGTGGCCCAGCGGCACCGGATGACCGGGGGTGGAGACGAACACGGACGGGGTGGCCTGTGCGGTGAGCAGCGGCCGCAGATCGTCCTCCGCGCCCTCGGCGTCGGTGCGATCGCCCTGTTCGGAGATGAGCACCCGCAGCGCCACCTCCTGCTCGCCCGCGCGCTGCGCCAGTTCGGCTGTCGGGCCGCCGATTTCATTGCCGCGGCGCTTGATGTAGCTGAGTACCTGCAGGACTCCGTCGTGCACCTCGCGGGCCAGGCGTTCGCGTTCCTGGGCGGCGGCGGTGAGCCGGACGGCGCGCTGCAGCTGCGCGTGCGCGCGGCGGGCGGTATCGGAGGCCAGGCCCAGCGCGAGGCCCACCGAGATCAGGACGGGCAGCGTCGCATCGCGCCACACGTCGAAGTCCCATTGCGCACGTGCGGTGATGACGGCGGCGGAGATGAGCAGACCCGAGCAGATGCCGCCGAACGGTCCCCACAGAATCGCCGCGGAGACAACGGCATTGGCGGCCCAGAGCGTGGTGGGCAGGGTCTGATGGTGGTGATACCAGTCGTAGGGCGCGACCAGACGGGTCGCGAAGATCAGGGCGATGACCACGAGATGGTCGCCGACCACCACGGCCGTGCGCACCCGCGGCTCGTGCCGGATCCGCCACTGCGACAACAGCACCGCCGAGATACCCGACCACACCGCCATCACGGCGATCAGCGCCCAGCTCAACCGCTGATTGCTGTAGTACGACACCGAGGCGATCTGCTGACCCACCGCGTACAGCAGGGTGACCAGCCGGAACGCCTGCACCGCCCGCCACAGCGGCGCGGTGGCCGCCCAGGCGGGATCGGGCTCCGCCTGCCCCCGGGTCACCGTCAGTCCCCGGCGTCCCCGCTGCCACCCGCGGGCTTCGGGGGCGTCTCGTGGTCGTCCTCGGCCACGGGTACCGGCACCTTGTAGCGGTCCGGGTCGGGAGTATCGGGTTCGGCGCTGAACATGGGTTTGCTCGGATCGCCGGTGTGCAGCTCCTGGTAGAGCTCGTCGGGCGAGTCGGCCAGCAGCGAGCGCAGGGCGGTATTGAGCACCGCCACGAACGGCACCGCGAGCAGACCGCCCGCGAGACCCGCCAGCACCACGCCCGCCGCGATGGCGAGCACCACGGCCAGCGGATGGATACGGACCGCGCGGCCCATCAGCAGCGGTTGCAGCACATGGCCTTCCAGCTGCATGACCGCCACCGTGATGCCCAGCACGATGAGCGCGGTGACGAGGCCCTTGGTCATGAGTGCGATGAAGACCGCCACCGAACCGGCGATGAACGAACCCACGATCGGGATGAACGCGCCGATGAAGACCAGCGAGGCCAGCGGAAGCGCCAGCGGCACATTGAGAATGGCCAGGCCCGCGCCGATACCGATGGCGTCCACCGCCGCCACCATGACGGTGGCCCGCACGAAGCCGGTCAGGGTGCCGAAGCCCAGCCGCCCGGCCTGACGCACCTTCGCCCGGTGCCGGGTCGGGACGATCCGGGTCACGAACTCCCAGATCTGGTCGCCGCCGTAGAGGAAGAAGATGAGGATGAACAGGGTCAGGAACGTGCCGGTGAAGAATTCACCGATGACCGTGGCGGTGGTGAGGGCCCCGCTGGTCAGCGCGTCCTTGTTCGACTCGACGGTTTTGACGATGGTGTCGCCCGCATTGCGGATCTGGTCGTTGCTCAGGTGCAGCGGACCGTTGATCAGCCAGTCCTGCACCTGGTGCACGGAGGTCTTGAACTCGTCCGTCAGCTGCGGCACACCCGAGACGAACTGCTCGACGACGAAGGTCATGATTCCGGCGAGCAGACCGAGCGCCCCGACCAGCGCCACGAACACCCCGATCGCCCGCGGCACCCCGAACCGCTGCATCCAATTGACCAGCGGCGCCATCAGGGCCGCGCCCAGCAGTGCGATGGAAATCGGAATGGTGACCGTCGAGAGCCGCCGCGCCAGATAGGCCACCGCGAGCACCGCCGCGAAGATGATCAGCAACCGCCAGCACCACTCGGCGGTCTGCCGCACGATGGGGTGCACCGCCGCCGCGTCGTGCCGGCGCACCCCGCCGGACTCGCTCGATCTGCCGGACCCTGCCTGCACCTCGCTCACCTCAGCGAGCCTACTGGTTCGTGTCCGCATTACGGCGGCGGCAAAACCAGCGTGGGCAAGAGCCCCGGCCGACATGACGGTCTTTCATTCGATCGGTAACGTGACGCCTGATCTCGTTGCGCCAGGGGTAACTCGTCGGGTTACCGCCGAAGTTGGTTCGGCTCCCAACCGCCGGCACGCGTCCCCATCGGTCAACGGCTCTCAGCCGTGCGCTGAAGATTCGGGGAGGCGGGGTAGCTTGGTGATCGTGTCAGCGCCCCTCGAAGCGGTCAAACAGACCATGCATACCCGCTGGCCGCTGTACTTGGCTTCGATGCTGGCGGCCAACGCCTTCGGCGCTGTCCTGGTGTGGGCCTTCATCCAGTACGGGCTGCCGGTTCCGGAGGGCGGGACCAGCGCGACCCGGCAGACCGGGCTGCTGATCCCGGGCCTGGTCTTCGTGATCGGCGGGCTCCTGAGCGTGACCGCGTCGGCGCTCATGCTGCGGCCGGTCATGCGGTGGCAGATGCGCGGCGGGCCGCCGTCGCGGCAGGAGCAGATGGCGGCGCTGCACGCCCCGCTGCGGCAGGCCATCGTGCATCTGGTGCTGTGGCTGGTCGGCGGTGGCGTGCTGGCCTCGGTCATCATCGTGCGGACCCCCGAGCTGGCCGCGGCGGTGATCGTGACCGAATGTATGGCCGCCACCATCGTTTTCGGCTTCACCTACATGCTGGGCGAGCGGATCCTGCGGCCGGTCGCGGCCGAGGCGCTGACCACGGGGGCCTTCGACCACACCCTGACCGCGGGCGTCGGCACCCGGATGGCCATGACCTGGGGGATGGGCACCTTCGCGCCGACGATTGCCATCGTGCTGCTCTGCGTCACCCAGATTTCTTCTCGCGTCCAGTTTTCCGCGCAGTCGCTGGCCGTCTCGATTCTGCTGTTGTGCGGTGTGGTGATCATGCAGGCGCTGGCACTTTCCATGCTCACCGGCTCTTCCATTTCCGATCCGATTCGCCAGCTCAGCCAGGCCATCGACCGCGTGCAGGAGGGTGCGCGGGATGTGCAGGTGGAAGTTTTCGACGGTTCGGAAATCGGGCTGCTGCAGGTTGGCTTCAACCGAATGATGGGTGAGGCCGCCAAACGCCGGGAACTGCAGGAATTGTTCGGTCAGCATGTCGGTGAGGACGTGGCGCGCCGGGCGCTCGAGTACGGCACCGAACTCGGTGGTGAAACCCGATTCGTGGCGGTGTTGTTCGTGGATATGGTCGGTTCGACCGCGACCGCCGCGGAACGCCCGCCGACCGAAGTGGTCAGTCTGCTCAACGAGTTCTTCCGCGTGGTGGTGGATGTCATCGACCGCAACCACGGGCTCATCAACAAATTCATGGGCGATGCCGCGCTGGCCATCTTCGGCGCCCCGCTGGACCGCCCCGACGCACCGACCGCGGCCCTCGCCGCGGCCCGTGAGCTGCGCGAAGCCCTGCGCGAGGTGGCCGGGCTGGATATCGGAATCGGCGTCTCCGCGGGGCTGGCGGTGGCCGGGAATATCGGTGGCGCAAACCGTTTCGAATACACCGTGATCGGTGATCCGGTGAACGAGGCGTCGCGCCTGACCGAACTCGCCAAGGACCGCCCGGAACGCGTCCTGACCTCGTCGAGCGCACTGTTTTTCGCCGATGAGAACGAGCAGCGGCATTGGCAGACCGGCGAAGAGGTGCAACTGCGCGGGCGCCGCCGGAAAACCCGGCTGGCCTGGCCGCGGGAAAGCACCGACCCGGCTGCTGCAGACGAGGCGGCGGCGAGTTCGTTAGGCTGACGGCGTGACGGCCCATGGTGAGCTGGCCGGCGATCCTGCGCCGCCCGCGGATGACTCGCACCGTGGCAGGTTCTGGTGGGCCAAATGGGTTCTCGGCGCCGCGCTGGCGGCGTTGCTGATTTCCGAAGGCATATATCTATATCCGCGCCTGCACGAATCCTGGAAGAACCTCACCGAAATCCACTGGGGATGGGTCGCCGCCTGCATCGTCATGGCGGCGTTTTCCATGAGTGGCTTCGGCCGCATCCAGAAACAGCTGCTGCACGCCGGTGGCGTCGAGGTGAGCCAGCGGAAATCGGTATCGGTGGTGTACGGCTCCACCGGCATGTCGCTGACGCTGCCCGCGGGCCAGGTGTTCTCGGCGGCCTTCACCTACCGGCAGACCCGGCGCTGGGGCGCCAGCCCGATCGTGGCGTCCTGGCAGCTGGTGATGTCGGGCGTGATCGCGGCGGCCGGGCTGACGCTGCTCGGCCTGTTCGGCGCGGTGCTGTCCGGGGACCGGGTCGGCCCCGGCAAGGTGATCCTGACGCTGGGCACCGTCGCCCTGCTGATCTGGACCTTCAACTACGTCTCCCGCCACCCCGGCGGGGTGCAGGCGCTGGCGCAGCGAATCCTGCACCTGGTCAATCGGATTCGGCGCAAGCCCGCCGACTCCGGCATGGAGAAGGTGGCCGAGATCCTGACCCAGCTGGAGTCGGTGGATCTGGGCAAACGGGATGGCGCGTGGGTGGTGGTCTGGGCGCTCGTGCACCGGTTCGCCGATGTGGCCTGCCTGGGTTTCGCCTGCTACGCGGTGGGCGCGGATCCGCACTGGGCCGGGCTCATGCTGGCCTTCGCGGCCGGAAAGGCCGTGGGCACCATCCCTTTGGCGCCGGGCGGCATCGTCTATGTGGACGCCACCCTCATCTACTCGCTGACCGCGGCGGCCGGGCTGCCGGCCGCGCAGGCCGTGGCGGCGGCGTTCCTCTACCGGCTGATCAGCTTCATCCTGGTGGCGATCGTCGGCTGGATCGTCTTCCTCTTCCTGTACCGCAAGCCGCAGGCCGACGACGCCGAGCTCGAGAAGGAATTCGAGGAGCGCGGCAATTCGCTGGTCACCGACCGGCGCCGGCCCAATCCGCCGGCCGATCCGGACGCGGCGTCGGCCTGACCGACCCCTCGGGCGTGACCGGCCAGAGTGGAGTGTCCCTGCACAGGCGCTCCCGGGACGCCCGATACCCTGTGGCGCGTGAAGAAACTCGTGCCCCTCGTCGTCGATGTCGCCCTCGTGGTCGTGTTCTGCGCGATCGGGCGGCGCAGTCACGACGAGGCGATCGGCGCGGGTCTGCTGCGCACCGTCTGGCCGTTCGGCACGGGGTTGCTGCTGGGCTGGGCGATCGCGCTGGCGGTGGCGGCGGGCCGGGAAGGGGCGAGCGCGGTACGGCAGTTCGACGGCCGCGCGGTGTGGCCGACCGGCGTGATCGTGTGGCTGAGCACCCTGGTCGGCGGCATGCTGCTACGTGCCGTGTCCGGTCAGGGCCTCGCCGTCAGCTTCTTCCTGGTGGCCGCGACCTTCCTGGCCCTGTTCCTGATCGGCTGGCGCGCCGCCGTGCAGGTGCTGCGCTCCCGTTGACGTCGCGGGTACCGCGCTCTCGCTAGTCGGGCGAGGCCAGCGACTGCAGCAGGCGCGCCGCCACCCGCGCGGTGAGATCCCCGCTGTCCGGATCGTCGATGTGGATGGCGAAGGCCAGGTCTCCCATGGTGGCGATGAGCCAGGCGTTGTTGCCGGTGGTAGCCCCGTAGGCCTGCACATCGCGATACCTGTTGAGGCTGGCCATCTCCGGTGCGCCGACTCCGTCGTGCAGCATGCCGCGCAGCCGGTCGGTGGCTTCGCCGGGCAGTGCGGCCAGGTCGGCCTCGGTGGTGGCGGGCTGGCCGATGGTGATCATCGGCTTGGGCACCTGGCCCTTGGCGATGGCGGCCGCCGCGATGGCCATGCCCCACGGGCTGGCCAGCAGCGAGTCGGCGGCATTGCCGCGGCCCACGTTCTCGGCGGCGTTCTTGCCGGTGGGCAGCCGGCCGGTGGTCTCGTCGAGGCCGGGCACCTTGAAGTCGATGCCGATGCCGAGCAGGCTGGCCGCGTCCGCCGCGTCGCCGACCGAGACATCCTGCGGCGCTTTGTGTTTGGTCACCGCGGCGACGTTCTTGAACAGCTCGATCATGCCACCGACCGGGTACTGCCCGGTGAAGGCGATATTGCCGTGCTCGCTGGCCTGACTGTTCTGCGCCACCGCGACCAGGGCCCCACTGGAGGGCTGGATGGCCACGATGGAGGTGGGCGAGCCGGTGCTCACCGCGGCGTCCTCGGCGGCACGCTGCAGGCGCTGGTCCATGGTCGCCGGAATGTCGGGTCCGGGCGGGCCCTGCTCGCCGGCGAGCTGGGTGACGAAACTGCCGTCGGGCTCGAACAATTGCACGCCCCAGCCGGAGTGCGCGTCGCGATCGTCCTGCCACACCTTGGTGAGCGCGTCGAGCATGGGCGACCAGACCCGGCGGTCCGCGGAGATGAGCTTGGGCTGCTTCAGCAGCACCACGCCCGGGATCGGGGCCATGCGCGGCTCGAGGATGGCGAAGTCGCCGTCGCGCAGATTGACCGCGACGAAGGGTTTGCCCTGGGAGGCCGCGAGCTGCTGCATCAACGACGGTCCGTCGATGAGCGGCGCGACCGGGGCGATGGCGGCGGCCAGCGCGTTGGTGGAGGCGACCGGGTCGGTGATCTTGGCCGGGTCCAGCTGGACCACATTGATGGTCTGCTCGGTCATGAGCGGCTGGCCGACGATGTCGTTCACCCGCGGTGAGGGAGTGGCGAAGGTGCGCACCAGCTTGGCGCTGCGCTTGGCGTCCAGCTGCGGCATGACCATGGCCGGATCCCACGAGATACGCCAGCCCACACTGAGTTTGCGCACGGTGCCCTGCAGGTCGTATTTCCAGTCCCGCTTGTCGCCGAAGTTCCAGGCGCCGGTCATGGAGAAGAGGCCGGTCGTACCGTTCAGTCCGGTGAACTGGGTTACGTGGTAGTCGGGCTTGCCCGGGTCGAGTCCCTCGAAGACTTGCTTCAGCGTTGCCGAAGCACCCGCCGGGTAGGAGGTCAGCCGCGACGCCCCGTCATAGTCCTTCTTGTCGATCAGCGTGGTGAACTGTTCGACCACCGCCTCCGCACCCGTCGACCGCTCCCGAAAACCACATGACCCCATCGCGATCGCAACGGCTGCCACACCCGCGAGTGCGATTGCACCCCGTACCCGGAAGCGGCGGGATCCCCACACATCCATATCGCCCACTCTTCACTCTGGCCACATCAGCAACAGGTCCACGGTACCGCGCGGTGAACGCCCGCGGCTTCACCATCCCACCAGGCGCACTTGCATCGAGCACCACCATAGTGCCGAAATCGGTCAGCAGTGACCACTTACATGATCACTGGTCGGTTACATCCCCTGGCGTATTCGAGACTCGGCAGACCGTTCGGTTCTTACTGGTGACAGCGTTGCGGGCCGGCCTCGGCGATGCCGCCGAAGATCGTTCTCCCAGAGCAGAACCCACACCCGCTGAAACGACGTAACGTTGTAATCAGCATTACAACTCCCTGCAGTAAGTGAGTGTGACCAACATGAGACACGGACATCGTGGACACGTTTTCGGGCGCACCGGCGGCTGGCAGCAGGCCGACCTTCCGGACGCCTCGGACGCTCCCGCCTGGTTCGCTGGAAGATTGCCAGCCGACTGGTTCACCGGTCCAGCAACCCTCGAAGTCGATCGCGACGAAATCGTCGTCCTCGGCGAACTCCCCCTCCCCCCAGCCGAACCCGCCCCGGGCGACGACGCTCCCGCCGAGGACGCGGCACCGGCCGCCGTCCCGCAGGCCACCCGCGAGGGCATCATCGCCCGCTTCCGGGAGACCACCCGCCCCGCCCGCATGCAGATCGCCCAGGAGGCCCAGGCCCGCTACGGCCGCAATGTCGCCTGGGGCGTGCTGGTGGACGGCGAGCGAATCATGTTCACCCACCTGGCCGTTCCGGTCATGACCCGGTTGCGCCAGCCCGAGCGCAAGGTGCTCGACACCCTCGTCGACGCCGGCGTGGCCCGCTCCCGCTCCGACGCGCTGGCCTGGACGGTCAAGCTGGCCGGCAAGCACGCCGAGGAGTGGCTCGCGGAATTGCGCACGGCCATGCGCAAAGTCGACGACCTGCGCACGGAGGGACCGAGCGGCCTCTAATACAGTGGGCGCATGGCTGCTTCCGGTCCGATCCTGGTGCTCAACGGCCCGAACCTGAACATGCTCGGCACCCGCCAGCCCGAGGTGTACGGGGCCGACACCCTCGACGACGTGGTCGAGCTGTGCCGCAAGACCGCGGCGCGGTTCGACCGGGAGATCGTGGCGTTCCAGTCCAATCACGAAGGCGCGCTGATCGACCGGATCCACGCCGCGCGCGGGGTGGAGGCGGGCATCGTCATCAATCCGGGCGGGTTCACCCACACCTCGGTGGCGCTGCGCGACGCGCTGATGATTCCGGAGGTGCCGATCGTGGAGGTGCACATCAGCAACGTGCATGCCCGCGAGGAGTTCCGGCATCACTCCTACGTCTCCCCCGTCGCCACCGCGGTGATCGCGGGGATGGGCATCCAGGGTTATGCCGCGGCGATCGAATTCTTGATCCGCCGCTTCCCCGCCTCCCCGTAACTTCAGCGCACGGCCGAGAGCCGTTCACCGTTGGGCACGCGTGCCGCGGCTGGGAGCCGAACCGAGTCTGGACGTACCCGGCGAGTTACCCGCATCTCACGAAATCAATTGTCGCGTCGCGAAAGAGGGCCCGGCTCGCTGCGAGCCGGGCCCTTCTTCGTGCACGATAAATAGCTTGTCCCCTGCAAAATGTAGTAGATATGCTACATCTGATCCGGCTTCTACTACGGAGGGGTGACATGTCGGTCGGTGAGGGCGTCGTACTCGACGTCGAGAACCTGCGGATGCGCTACGGCACCCGCGATGTCCTGCAGGACGTCAGCTTCCAAGCGCACCGCGGCGAGGTGCTGACCTTGCTCGGCCCGAACGGTGCGGGCAAGACCACCACCATCGAGATCCTGGAGGGCTTCCGCATGCGGTCGGCGGGCCGGGTCGAGGTGCTCGGCGCGGACCCGGCGCACGGCGACGAGGCCTGGCGGGCCCGGCTGGGCGTGGTACTGCAGTCTTGGCGCGATCACGGCAAGTGGCGGGTGCGGGAGCTGCTGGACTACCTGGGCATGTACTACGCGCCCTACGCCACGGCCGACATCCAACGGCCTTGGAACACAGACGAACTCATCGCCGCGGTGGGCCTCATCGAGCACGCGGACGCCAAGGTGATGACCCTCTCCGGCGGCCAGCGCCGCCGCCTGGACGTGGCCATCGGCATTGTCGGCCGGCCGGAACTGCTGTTCCTGGACGAGCCGACCGCGGGTTTCGATCCGCAGGCCCGCCGCGAATTCCACGACCTGGTGCACCGGCTGGCCGACGACGACCACACCACCATCCTGCTCACCACCCACGACCTGGACGAGGCGGAGAAGCTGGCCGACCGCATCCTCATCCTGGCCGGCGGGCGCATCATCGCCGACGGGTCGGCCGATCAGCTCTCGCGGCGCATCGCCGGTGAGGCCGAGGTGAAATGGACCCGGGACGGGCAGCGCTTCGTGCACACCACCACCGAGTCCACCAAGTTCGTCTACGAGCTGTTCCAGCAGTTCGGCGAGTCGGTCGAGGAGCTGGAGGTGCGGCGCGCCTCGCTCGAGGACACCTACATGACCCTGGTGCAGCGCTTCGAATCCGGTCAGGGCGACACCGAACTGCGGAGCCTGGAGGAGGTCCGATGAATCCGACGACCGTCGCGGTGCGGGCCGGTTTCCGGCGCGGCCGCATCGAGCTGATCCAGACCCTCACCAATGGGATGGACATCTTCTCGCAGTTCTTCTGGCCCGTGGCCACCATGATCGCGGTGTTCTTCATGCGCCACGGCGACTTCCAGGGCAGCGGCGTCGGCCTGGGCGCGCTGGCGCTGCCCAGCGTGCTCGGCATGCTGGTGGCGTTCACCGGCATGTTCGGCGTGGCCCAGGGCCTGGCCATGGATCGCGAGGACGGAACCCTGCTGCGCGCCAAGGCGACCCCCAACGGCATGCTGGGCTACCTGATCGGCAAGATCGTCGCGGTCTCCGGCGTCACCGTGGTCCAGGTGGCGCTGATCCTCGGGTTCGGGCTGCTCACCATCGGCGGGGTGAGCCTGGACAGCGTGGGCGCCTGGGCCACGCTGATCGGCATTCTGGTGCTCGGCCTGCTGGCCTGTCTGCCGCTGGGCGCGATCGTGGGCTCGGCGTTCGACAGCCCGCGCAGCATCGGCTTCATCTCGTTCCCCATCATGGGTCTGGTGGCGATCTCCGGAATCTTCTATCCCCTCACCGGCCTGCCGGGCTGGCTGCAGGCCATTGCCCAGGCGTTCCCCATCTACTGGATGGGCCTGGGCATGCGTTCGGCCATGCTGCCCGACGGCGCGGCCATGGTGGAGCTGACTCACTCGTGGCGGCACCCGGAAACCGTGGCGGTGCTGGGCGCCTGGGCGGTGGCGGGCATCCTGATCGCGCCGATCGTGTTGCGCCGCATGGCCCGTCGCGAATCCGGGGCCGCGGTGGCGGCCCGGCGCGAGAGGGCCATGGCGCGTGCCTACTAGCGAGGTCATCTACAACCGGATCGCGATGCTGCGCGCCGAGCGCGGCATCTCGCGCCGGCAGCTGGCCGAGGCGCTCGGCGTGCACTACCAGACCGTCGGCTATCTGGAACGCGGCGAATACAGCCCGAGCCTGCATCTGGCGCTGCGGCTCGCGCAGTACTTCGAGGTGCCGGTGGAGATCATCTTCTCCACCGCGCCCTTCCCTCGCATCGGCTCCGAGACCGCCTGATTCCCGTGCGGCTCAGGCGTTCTCGGAAACCGCGCCCATGAGTTCGAAGGTCGACACCGCCCGCCCCGCCGCCGCGCTGGCGGCGACGGCCCGGCGCCAGAACGCCTGGGCCGTGTGCGAGAGGGTGGCGTCGACGCCGACCTCCGCACTGGCGTCGATGATGTGCTGCGCGCCCGCGTCCATCATGCGCAGCCCGGCCACGTCGGCCCAGCCGCCGTTCTGGTTCTCCACCGAGAACTGCTCCATGAAGTACGGGAAGGCGGCGTTGGAGCGCACCGCGAACGGCACGAACTGCGCGATGTCGTGGCCGGAGCGCGCGATCATGGCCGTGGCCTGGTCGAAGGCCAGCAGCCAGGGATGGAAGATGGTGAGCAGGCCCTGGTAGAAGACCTGCGCCAGACCGTCATCCGGGCCCAGGTACTCCTGCGGGCCCAGCGGGCGCAGCAGTTCGGCGTGCGCGTCGAAGACCGCACGCGGACCGCTGTAGAAGATGTAGGACGCCGGGTGTTCGATATTGTCGCCCGCCGACATCACGCCGCCGGAAAGGAATTCGGCGCCGCGCTGCCGCAGCCACGCCGCACCCCGGCGGGCCTGCTCGGGCGAATCCGAGGAGAGATTGGCGATCACCTTGCCGCGCAGGTGATCCGCGGCCGGACCCAGCACGTCGTACATGGCGGAGTAATGGGTGAGGCTGAGCACGGCGACCGCATTGGCATCGAGCGCCTCGGCGACCGTGGCCGCCCGCCGGGCCCCGAGCTCGACCATGGCGTCGGCCTTCTCCGGACTGCGGTTCCAGACCGTGACCTCGACTCCGGCCTGCAAGAACGCTGCGACCATGGCCCGCCCCATCGGGCCCAGACCGATGACGGTGACCGATCGACGCAGATCAGACATGATGTATCCCCTTCGATTTCGGCTGTTCGGAATTGGCGCGCCGGAATCGATGGTGGCCGGGATCGGTAGCCTCGGGAAGACCGCACCTGTGCGTGGGGTTGCTTACCCCGAGGTTCGAAATCTGGTCAGGAGGGCGCGATGAGTACCGGCGGTGACGCGGATCACGAGGTGTGCGGCATGTCCGTGGCCATCGAGGCGGTCGGCGGCAAATGGAAGATGCACCTGATGTGGGTGCTGGCCGAGGGGCCGCAGCGGTTCGGGCAGATCCGGCGGCTGCTGACCGGTGTCAGCGAGAAGGTGCTCGCGGAGAACCTGCGGCAGCTGGAGGCCAGCGGCATCGTGCACCGCGAGATCTACCCGGAAGTGCCACCGCGCGTGGAGTATTCGCTCACCGAGCTGGGCTGGGAACTCAGCGCGGCGCTGCGGCCGCTGGAGGAGTGGGGCGACCGCAATCGGAACCGGATTCCCGGCCGCGCGCTCACCCCGGCCGGCTAGGACTCCGCGATCCGCTCCCCGATCCGCTCCAGCAGGGCGGCGGCGTTCGCCATGCTGCGGGCCGGATCGGGCTCCAGCTCGGACAATGCGTAGGCGGTGGCGAATCCGGCCTCCCGCACCTGCTCCGCGCTGAGCAGCACCCGGCCCGCCACCGCGACCACCGGGACGCCCGCCGCCAGCGCCGCGCGACAGACCCCGATCGGCGCCTTGCCGGACAGGCTCTGGGTGTCCAGCGAGCCCTCCCCGGTGACGACCAGATCCGCGTCCGCCAGCCGGGCCCGGAAATCGATCAGGTCGAGAACGAGCTCGATGCCCGAGCGCATGTGCGCGCCCAGCGCCGCCAGCGCCCCGAAACCGGCGCCGCCCGCCGCGCCCGCACCCGGTTTGTCGGCCCATTCCGGGCCCAGCACGGCGGCCCAATTCTTCAGTGCCGCTTCGAGAGTGGCGACCTGCGCGGGATCCGCGCCCTTCTGCGGCGCGTAGATCGCGGCCGCGCCGTCCGCGCCGAGCAGCGGATTGTCCACATCGCTGGCCAGCGTCACCGTCGCATCGGCCAGCCCGGGGTGCAGATCGTCGCGATCCACCCGCACCGCGCGCGCGAGTGCCGCTCCGCCGCAGGGCAATTCGTTCCCGTCGGCGTCGAGGATGCGCAGTCCGAGCGCCTGCAGCAGGCCCGCCCCGCCGTCGGTCGAGGCGCTCCCGCCCAGCCCGAGCACGATGTCGCGCGCTCCCCGATCGAGCGCATCCCCGATCACATCGCCTACCCCGTAGGTGCTGGCGTGCAGCGGATCGGGCTGTCCGCCAGGGAGTTTCGCGAGGCCGCTGACCGCGGCCAGCTCCACCACGGCCACCCGCCCGCGGACCGCGTACGAGGTGGTCACCGGCGCGAGCGTCGGCCCGTAACTCTCGACCTCCACCCGTTCCCAGCCCGCCGCCACGAAGGCGTCGACCGTCCCGTCCCCGCCGTCGGCGACGGGTGTCCGGCGCACCGCGGCGCCGGGGGCGGCGCGGGTGATCCCCACGGCCAGCGCGTCCGTCACCTGGGTGGCGCTCAGGGAGCCCTTGAACTTGTCCGGGGCCAGCAGCACCCGGCGCGGGGGTGGGTTAGTCATCCCTACATTTTGATCTCCGATGTGGGAAGCGACACGCCGGACGCCACCGTTCGGCCAAAGGGAACAAACAGCCGTCACGGGACAACTAACGTCGCACCCATGTCGAGTGAGTCGGTCGAGGTCCGCAAGAACGCCACACTGGATCGGTTCGAGTTGTACGTCGACGGATACCTCGCCGGGGTCGCGGCCTATCAGGACACCGCCAACGAGCGGGCATTCGTGCACACCGAGGTCTACCCGCAGTTCGAGGGCCTGGGGTACGGGCGCAAGATCGTGCAGGGCGCGCTGGACCAGACCCGCGACGACGGGTTCGGGATCCTGCCGCTGTGCCCGATGGTGCACCACTTCGTCGAATCCCGGCCCGAGTACCTGGCTTTGGTGCCGCAGTGGTCGCGGGAAAGGCTCGGCCTGCCCCAGCAGTGACCTCCGGTCGGTACTCCTCGACGGCACCGCCGGTCAGTACTCCTCGGCCGCGCCGCCCGTCGGCACTCCTCGACGGCACCGCCGGTCAGTATGCCTTGACCGCACCGTCCAGCGCGTTCTGCAGTTCTTCGCGCACCACCCGCGTGATCTCGGCGGGTTTGGTGGGCAGCTCCGCCACCGGCATGCCGAAATAGAAGCTGGCCGAGCGGGCCTCCTCCTTGGTGGGTTCCACCCTGGGATCCAGCCGCGGGCCGTAACTCAGACCCAGGCTCACCAGCACCGGTTCCGCCCCGAGTTTCCTGGCCCGGAAGGCGATGTGCCCGATGCCGGTGCCGACCGTCTGCACCTGGGTGGGGTCCACGTCGTTGCAGGTGCCCTCCGGGAACACCGCCACCCCGTCACCGCGCGCCATGCGCTCGGCGCAGATGTCGATCATGCGCTGCCCGGCCGCGTTCACCGCGCGCAGGCCGTGGTCCTTGCCCCGGAAGACCGGGATGCCGCCCATCATGTCGATGCGCTCGCGCAGCTTGGTCTCGGTGAACAGCTCGTCCTTGGCCAGCACCCGGGTGTGCCCGATGACCGGCCGCAGCGCGCTGCGCCAGGCCGCGGCGGCGACGGTGTACGGATCCAGCTGGGAGAGGTGGTTCACCGCGATGAGCAGCGGTCGCCGCTGGGAGATGAACTCCCGCAGCCGGTCCCGCGCCCCGGCCGCGTAGGTCACCCGGGGGTGATAGCGACGACCCAGTAGCCAGTAGGCCGCCCGCGCCTTCAGCAGGTTCTGCTGGTGGTCACGATAGAAGTCGTAGACCGCGTCGCTGTTCTCGAGGACGACTTCGGGGCGTTCCATAGCGCCCACCCTAGCTACGAACCGCAAGGTATGCCGGACACGTTTTCGCGGCTCACAGCGGCACAAATGAGTAAGCGGCAAATTATGCAAGGCAATTGGTCTGTCTCAGTGCGATGATGGCTGAGTGGCACGCGCAGAGGAACACGGTGACCGTTCTCGACGCGAATTCCGGCATGAGGACCAGGTGGTTCGACCAGGGACCCTGCTGGTGTCCGCGACCGATCTGACCGAGCCGTCGTTCCGGCGGTCGGTGGTCTACATCCTCGAACACAATGACGGCGGCACCTGGGGCGTGGTCCTCAACAAGCCCAGTGACACCGCCCTGCACGACGTGCTCCCCAACTGGTCGGAGCTGGCCGCCGGCCCGCGTGCGCTCTACATCGGGGGCCCGGTGAAACGCGATGCGGCGCTGTGCCTGGCCACCATCAAGGTGGGGGCGTCCATCGCCGGGCTGTCCGGCGTGCGCCGGGTGGACGGCCGGGTGGCCCTGGTGGACCTGGATTCCGATCCGGACCGCATCGAGGGTCTGGTGGAGGGCATCCGGGTCTTCGCGGGCTACGCCGGCTGGACCTTCGGGCAGCTGGAAGGCGAACTGGATCGCGGCGACTGGATCGTCCTGTCCGCCCTGCCCTCCGACCCGCTGGCGGGCCGCGTCGACCTCTGGGCCCACGTCCTGCGCCGCCAGCCGCTGCCGCTGTCCCTGCTGGCCACTCATCCCATCGAGCTCGAACGCAACTGAACCGCCCGGACATCTGTGTCGTGATCGATGCGGAGGTGAGCGATGCCGGAGGACCAGGCGGCCCTGCTCCGCGCGCTGTACGACGAGCACGCGGCAGCGCTGTGGCGGTACACCTACGGGTTGGTCGGGGATCCGGGCCGGGCCGAGGACATCGTGCAGGAGACCCTGCTGCGCGCTTGGCAGCGGCCCAATGTGCTGGACCAGTCCACCAGTTCGGCGCGGGCCTGGCTGTTCACGGTCGCCCGTAATCTGGCCGTGGACGAGCATCGCAGCGCGCGCAGCCGGCGCGAATTCCGCACCGATCACCCGCCGGAGGTACCCGAACCAGACAAAACGGATCGGGCGCTGGACGGGTGGCTGGTGGCGGATGCGCTGGCGCGACTGAGCATCGATCACCGTGACGTAATCGTCCGTGCCTACTACCGGGGCCTGTCCACGCATCAGATCGCGGAGGAACTGGAGATCCCGGAGGGCACGGTCAAGTCCCGGATGCACTACGGCATGCGGGCATTGCGATTGGTGTTGCAGGAAATGGGGGTGACGAGATGACCGAGGGCCATGAACTGTGCAATGGCTACACCACCTGGGACGGCGCATATGTGCTCGGCGCTCTCGCCCGGGACGACCGCCGCGAGTACGAGGAGCATCTGACCGGATGCGAGTCCTGCCGCGCGGCCGTGTCGAAACTGGCCGGTCTACCCGGCCTGCTGGCCATGGTGGATGCCGAGACCGCGTTGTCGATTGCGGCGCAGGACGATCCGCCCTCCACCGTGCCGCCGCCGCCCGAGCGGTTGCTGCCGGCCCTGGCGGCGCGGACCGCCAAACGGCGGCGCCGGGGGCGATGGGAAGCGATCGCCGCAGCAGTGGCGGCGGCGGCCGCCGCGGTGACCATCGCGATTCCGGTGACCGCCACCGTGGCCCACCACGAGGGCCCGTCCTTCGTGCAGCAGGTGGTGGCGCAGGGTCCGCTGAAGCCGCAGACCGATACCCCGATCCTGGCCACCTTCAAGGTGATGTCGATCAACGGCCAGACCCGGGTGGACATGTGGTGCCAGTACCCGCCCTCGGACGAGGAGTACGTGTGGACGCTGTCGCTGTGGGTGACCCGCAACGACGGCGTGCAGTCCAAGCTCGCCGAGTGGACGGTCAAGCCGGGTCAGACGCTGACTCCGGACGGCACCACCTCGGTGTCGCCGGAACAGTTGAAGACGGTCGAGATTCGCAACGGATCCGGGAAAATCCTGCTGGCAGCGGGTATCTGACCACGCGCGAACGGCGCGCCCCGCGTGGGAGCGCGCCGTCCGGCGCCTGACTACCCGACCGGCACCGTGACTACCGGGTCTTGCGCCGGAAGGTCGTGGTGGACCAGAAGTATCCGAACACGCCGATCACCACGCACCAGCCGATGGCCAGGATGCCGTTGTGCCCGATCGGCCCGCCCATCAGCAGCCCGCGCAGGGTCTCGGTGATCGGGGTGAAGGGCTGATACTCGGCGAACTGCTTCACACCGGCCGGCATGGTGTCGGTCGGCACCAGGCCGCTGCCCAGGAAGGGCAGGAACAGAATCGGCATGGGCATATTGGACGCGCTCTCCGGGGTCTGGGCGATCAGGCCGAAGCCGACGCCGAGCCAGTTCAGCGCGAAGACGGTCAGGCCGATGAGTCCGAGGGCCGCCAGCCATTCCACCACGCCGGCGTGCGGCCGGAAGCCGATGGCCACGGCCATCAGCGTCATGGCGACGACGCCCAGCATGCCCTGGATCAGGGTGCCGACCACCTGCCCGGTGAGCACCGAGGCGTGCGAGAAGTGCATGGTGCGAAAGCGATTGATGATGCCCTTGGTCATATCGGTGGCCATGCCGACCGCGACGCCCGCGACCATGTACGCCGGGATGATGAGCATCATGCCGGGCGTCAGGTAGTCGATGTACCGGCCGCCGGTGGCCGATTTCAGCGCACCCCCGAACACGTAGTTGAACAACAGCAGCAGGAACACCGGCATGATGATCAGGGAGAAGGTCATGCCCGGATACCGCTTGGCGTGCACCAGGTTCCGGCGCAGCATGGTCTTCGAATCGGCGAACGACGTGGTCAGCGTGGTCATTTGGAGGTCTCCTTCTCGGGAGCGTGGCCGCCGGTGAGGGCCAGGAAGACGTCGTCGAGGTCGGGGGTGTGCACGGACAGGCCCGCGGGTTCCACCCGGGCGGCGTCGAGGCGGTCGATCACCTCGCGGACCGAGCGCACCGCGCCGTCGCTCGGAATGGCCAGCGTGAGGTCACCGTTGACCTGCGCGGCAGCACCGAAAAGCCGTGCGGCGGATTCGAATTCGGCGCGCTCGCCGAAGTCCAGGCGGATGTAGCCGCCCGGCACCATGCGCTTGAGCTGATCGGCGGTGCCCTGGGCGACCAGTTGCCCCTGGTGCAGCACGGCGATGCGGTCGGCCAGCTGGTCGGCCTCTTCCAGGTACTGGGTGGTGAGGAAGATGGTGACGCCCCGCGCGGTGAGGTCGCGGATGATGTCCCACATGCCGCGGCGGCTGCGCGGATCCAGGCCCACGGTGGGCTCGTCGAGGAAGATGATGCGCGGATCGCCGACCAGGGTCATGGCCAGGTCCAGGCGGCGGGTCATGCCGCCGGAGTAGCTCGAGGCGATCTTGTCGGCGGCCTCCTCCAGATCGAAGGTGGCCAGCAGTTCCGCTGCCAGCCTGCGGCTTTCGGTGCGCGGCAGGTGGTGCAGGTCGCCCATGAGAATGAGGTTCTCGCGGCCGGTGAGCAGTTCGTCCACGGCCGAGAACTGGCCGGTGACCCCGATGATCGAGCGCACGCCGTCGGGCTGGGTGGCGGGATCGAAACCGCCGACGCTGATCTCGCCGCCATCGGCGCGTTTCAGGGTGGACAGGATCTCGACCGTGGTGGTCTTGCCCGCGCCATTGGGGCCGAGCAGCGAGAAGACGCTGCCCTCCGGGACGGTGAAGTCGATGCGGTCGAGCACGATGTGCTCACCGAAGGATTTGCAGAGGCCGGTGACCGTGATGGCTGCCGGTGCAGGGTCGTTGTACATGTCTCCCCTCTCATCAATAGATAGGCATGAATGCATACGTCATCCAGGCCGTGACCGCCGAGGCTTGCGATCAAAGTTTCTTCGGGTCAGTTATTCAGTTGTGCTACAGGGTTTTTCGATCAGATATCGAGGTCCTCGACCTGCGAGTGCTCGGTGGCGTCCACGACGCGGGCGTAGAGGCGATCGGGAATCTTGCCCTCCAGGTCCTGGATGGTGTCGTAGACCTCGAGGGCGAAATCGCCCCAATCCTGTTCGCCCAGACCGAGGAAGCGACGCCACTGGCGCCAATTGGTGTCGGTCGGAAACTCCGACCAGTTGGAGAAGTGGCTGTGCACCGCATACGCGCCTTTGCGGGTGCGGTACACCCGGATGTCCTCGATGCGCTCGTTGGCCATCTGGTGCCAGTGGGTGAGCAGGGTGCCGGAGAACCGGACCTGCCGGGTGCCGTCCTTGCCCACCTTCAGGACCACCTCGTCGTAGCCCTGTTGCCGGCCCTCCTCGAGCTCGATGAAGCGCCGCAGTGCCGTCACGATCGCGCCCGACAGATTGCCCCCCACCAGCTCCTGCGCGCGCTGAAACAGCTTCAGGTCATCATCGGATACGTAAATCGTCTTGTTCGGCATGCACCAACTATACGTAGACGTATACATACACGGCAAGACCTGTGGCGAAACGCGGTGATTGAACCGCTGAAGACTCGCATCCGTATCCCGGTTGAAGGCACTCGGGCACCGGTGGCTGCCACCGGAAAGGACGCGCCCATGCGTAGCGGCACACGGGTCGCTGACCAGCTGGTCAGGGCGGTATCGGCGCTGGGCGTACGGCACCTGTTCGGCGTCGACGGAGCAAATATCGAAGACCTCTACGACGCGGCTTTCGACCATCGGGATCTGATCACCGCCGTGGTGGCCAAGCACGAGTTCGGCGCGGCCACCATGGCCGACGGGTATGCGCGTTCGACCTCCGGCCTCGGTGTCGTGTGCGCGACCTCCGGCGGCGGCGCCGTGAACCTCGTCGCCGGGCTGGCCGAATCGTTCGCCTCCCGGGTGCCGGTGCTGGCGCTGATCGGGCAGCCCCCGACCGTCCTGGAGGGCAAGGGCGCCTTCCAGGACACGAGCGGGCAGGCCGGCGCCTTCGACGCGGTCGCGCTCTACACGCCGATCTCGCACTACTGTGCCCGTGTCGAGGCCCCCGCCGACCTGCCCGCTCACCTCGCCCGCGCGGTCTCCGCCGCCCGCCGGGGCGGGCCCGCGGTGCTGTTGCTGCCCAAGGACATTCAGCAGGCCGACCTGGTCGCCCCGAATTTCGTGCCGCCCGCGCGACCCTACCGCCGCGACATCGAGAACCTGTGGCGGGTGCTGCACACCGTGCGCGGCGCCCGGGCGGTCGGCAAGATCGTGATCATCGCCGGGGACCAGGTGGCCCGCGACGACGCCCGCGACGAGCTGGCCGCCTTCGCCGCCGCCGTGGACGCCGCCGTCGGGGTCGCACCCGACGCCAAGGACGTCTACCACCACGCGGACCCCGGCTGCTGCGGCGTCGCGGGCAGCATGGGCAACCCCGAACTGCTCGACGCCCTGCGCGGCGCGGAGCTGTGCCTGCTGATCGGGACCCGCATGCCGGTCACCGCCCGGGCCGGGATGGAGGACGCGCTCGCGGCGGTGCCGCTGGCCAGCATCGGCGCGCTGCCGCCGTTCCTGCCCGCCGGGCACGCACACAGCAACGACCTGGCCGAGACCCTCGCCGAGCTGATCGGCGAATTGGATTCCGGCGACGGCGAAACCGGGGCGCGGATCATCCCGCTGCGCCCGCACCCGTCCGGCGAGCCCACCCTGACCCCGCTGCCCGTACCACCCTCCGACGGTCCCGGGCTGCGCTATCGCGAGGTGGTGGACACCATCAACGACGCGCTGCCCGCGGGTTCGGACGTCTTCGCCGACGCCGGCAATACCGGTGCGGCCGTGGTGCACCACCTGCGGCTGCCGCGGCACGGGCGCTTCACGGTGGCGCTCGGCATGGGCGGCATGGGCTATGCCTTCGGGGCCGGGATCGGCTCGGCCTTCGCCCGGCGCCGCCACCCGGCCGGCGGGCAGCGGCGCACCTACGTCATCGCGGGCGACGGAGCATTCTTCATGCACGGCATGGAGATTCACACCGCGGTCGAACACCGGCTGCCGATCACCTTCATCGTCCTCAACAACAACGCGCACGCCATGTGCGTCACGCGCGAGCAGCTGTACTACGGGGATCGCTACAGCTTCAACAGGTTTCGTCCCGCGTATCCGGGCGCGGGGATGGCCGCCATGTTCCCGGATCTGTGCACCCACGCACCGGAGAACCGGGCCGAGCTCGCCGCGGCACTGCGGCACTGCGCCGACCGCCCGGGACCGTCGTTCGTCGCGATCGACTGCGATCCCGACGAGATCCCGCCGTTCACACCGTTCCTGACGCCACCCAGGAGGTAACCCGTGACCACCAGCGCCCTGCCCGCCCTCAGTGACATTCCGGAAGCCGTCCTGCCCGGCCTGCTGCGCATCGAGAATTCCGATCGCGAGGCCACCACCCCGATCATCCTGGACATGCTGCGATCGGTGTATCCGCACGACCAGATCTTCGGCGACTTCTGCCCGGTCCAGGGGTTCATCGCGGCCCCGCCACGGGAGCTGTACGAGTACCTCGCCGACACCCGGTGCCTGGAGGAATGGACCTACAGCCTGCGCGGATTCACCGAGACCGAGGAGCCCGGGCTGTGGGTGTCGCACGATCGGCTGGGTGACAGCACCAAGATCTACACCCGCACCGTCGCCAATCCCGACGCCATGACGGTGGACTACCACTGCGCCTGGGACCAGAGCGACCACCTGTGGATGGTCTACCTGATGCGGGTGGTCGACGCCCAGGTGGTGTTCGACAAGCCCGGTTCGGTGGTGCTGTGGACGAACTGCCACCACCCGTTCTATGACAGGAACCCCTACCAGGACACCGCGCCGGACAAGCGCAAGGTGTGGGTGGGCGACTTCTGGGAGATGTTCTCCGCCGGGCACCAATTGGAGCTCGACAACCTCAGGGCCATCGCGGAATACCGCGCCTCGCACGGGCTGCCCATCAAGCCCGACTGGATGCTGAATCCCTCGGAAGAGAAGTGAGCTGAACGCCATGGACTTCACCGACCCCGCCCTCCGGATGGCGCCGCCTGTCAGTCTGGTCGATGTCGCCGGTTACCTGCCCGGTGACCCGGTCGGCACCGAGTACTTCACCCAGTTCTCCCGCTCGGACCGGATGGCCAAGAACGTGATGTTCCGGGCCCCCAGGGGCCGCCATCACATCGGCCGCGACGAGACCGCCGTGGACATGGTGGAGCGAGCCGTCGCACCCCTGATCGAACGCCATGGGGCACTGGAGATCTCGAATGTCGACATCCTTCTCACCCACACCCAGCTCCCCGACAATCCGGTGCTGGGCGCCGGGCCGGAGGTGGCACGCCGGCTGAATATGAAGCCGCGCTGGGTGTTCGACATGCACAACGGCGGCTGCGCGGCCTTCGTCCACATGATGTGGATGGCCCGCATGATCCTGCAGACGACCGACGCGCGCACCGCGCTCATCGCCTGCACCCAGAACTGCGCGGGCCCGGTGTTCACCCAGCCCGATATCCGCGGGCTCGCGCAGGCCCCCGTCCCAGGCGACGGCTGCGGGGTCGGGCTGCTCGTGAAGAACAACTCCGCGCCGATCCTCGATATCGAGTGCCGCACCTATCCGGAGTTCGCGGGCGACATGGAGTTCAGCACCAACGGCGAACGCAAGTACTGGGAGCCGGGCGAGGGCCAGGGCTGCGTCACCTTCACCGAATCCAAGGTGGCCAAGGTGATGACGCGCGGCAACCGGCTGGTGCCCGAGGTGGCGCACGCGGTGTGCCGGCGCATCGGGGTGAAGTCCCGCGATATCGACACCTTCGTCACCAACCAGCCCAACCGGCTGTTCCTGCGCAACTGGAACGAGGCGATGGAACTGCCGCCCGAACGGCACCCGGACACCTTCGACAGCTGCGGAAACCTGTTCGCCGCAGGCATTCCCGTGACCCTGGACGCCGAGAACCGGGCCGGGCGGCTGCGCAACGGCTCGGTGGTGCTGATGGCGGCGTTCGCGCACGCCGGGGACTTCGCGGGGGCGGCGGCCGTCCGCTGGGGCGCGGCCCGATGACCCGCCCCGGTGCGGGCGAGCACAGGCGGCCCGCGGCGCGGATCGGGGCGCCGGTGTCCTGGCCGACGGGATTGCGCGGTTCCGAGGTGGCGGGCTACCCCGCCACCGTCGACCCGCACGGCGCGGACACCATCCGCTACGACCTGAGCCTGAGCGAAAACCCCTTTCCGCCACTGCCTTCGGTGGTCGCCGCGCTCGACGACTGCCTCGGCAAGGCGAACCGGTATCCGGAATTCCTGCCCCGGCGGCTGCCGCGGCTGATCGCCGACCACCTCGGCGTCGCGGCCGACCAGGTGGTGGTCGGTTCCGGCGCGACCGGGGTGGCCATGCAGATCATGCAGACCCTCCCCCGCGCCGGAACCGAATTCGTCTACGCCACACCGACCTTCGACGGCTACCCGATCATGGCGACCATGACCGGGCTGCGACCGGTGGCGGTGCCGCTGGACGGCCACGGCCGCCAGGACCTGTGGGCCATGGCCCGCGCGGTGAACGAGCGCACCGGGATGATCGCGGTGTGCCGTCCGCACAATCCGACCGGAACCGTGCTCCCGGCCAGCGAAGTGAAGGCGTTCCTGTGCTCGATCCCGTCCCGGGTGCCGGTGATACTGGACGAGGCCTACGTCGAATTCCTCGGCGCGAGCGACTCTCTCGACGCCGTCGAGCTGGTCGACCGGCACCCCAATGTGCTGGTGCTGCGCACCTTCTCCAAGGCCTACGGACTGGCCGGGCTGCGCATCGGCTACGCGTTCGGTGCGGCGGAACTGGTGCACCGGGTGCATCGGCTGCAACTCCCGTTCGGGGTGCCCGCCCTCGCGGTCGCCGCGGTGCGCGCCTCCTATGCCGCGGAAGCCGAACTGGGCGAACGGATTCTGCGCATCACCACCGAGCGCGAACTACTGCGCACCGAACTGCGGCGCGGCGGCATCCGGGTGCCGCGCAGCAGCGCCAACTTCCTGTACCTGCCCGGCCGCGATATCGCGCCCGCGCTGGCGCGCGCCGGGATCGTGGCCAAGCGCTACCCGGACGGCAGCGCCCGCATCGCGGTGGGCGATCCGGGTTCGGACCGGGCCGTGCTGCACGCGCTGGCCGCCCGGCCCTCGGCGGGCACCCGTTCGCTGCGGCGCGACGACAGCCGGCTGCTCTCGCTCACGGCGCGCTACGAGCCCACCGCTGCGCGAGGGCGGCACACGTGATCAGCTGAATCTGGTGGAACATCATGAGCGGCAACACGACCAGGCCCACCGAATGCCCCGCGAACAGCACCGTCGCCATGGGCAGCCCGGTGGCCAGGCTCTTCTTGGATCCGCAGAACACCACCACGATCCGGTCGGCGCGATCGAATCGCACCGCCTCGCCCAGGAATCCGGTCGCCACCAGCACGATGGCCAGAATCGCGCAACACACCACGGCCAGCAGCAGAATCCGCCACGGCGACATGGCATGCCAGATGCCCTCGACCATGCCCGCGCTGAAGGCGCTGTAGACCACCAGCAGGATGGACCCGCGATCCACCAGCTTGGTGGGCTCGGCGTAGCGGGCCAGGAAACCCGCGACCTTCGGCCGGATCAGCTGGCCCAGGAAGAACGGCACCAGTAGCTGCAGCACGATGTCCACCACCGCGGACGGGTCCACGCTCGCCTGCCCGGTGGTGTTCATGAACAGGATCACGAGTGCGGGAGTCAGGAAGACGCCCAGCAGGTTCGACACCGTGGCGCTCACGATCGCGCCCGCCACATTGCCTTTGGCGATGGAGGTGAAGGCGATCGAGGACTGCACCGTCGACGGCACCAGGCACAGGAACAGCACACCGGTGTAGAGATCGCTGGTCAGCACGTGCGGCACCAGCACCCGGGCGGCGAGACCGATCACGGGGAAGAGCACGAAGGTGCAGACCAGGACGGTCAGGTGCAGCCGCCAGTGCTTGAGGCCCGCGATCGCCTCCTGCGGCGCCAGGCGCGCGCCGTAGAGCAGGAACAGAAATCCGATGGCGATCTTCGTCAGCCAGCTCACGACCTCGGCCGCCTCGCCCCGAGCCGGGAAGATACTGGCGAGGACGACCATCGCAAGGATCGACAGGATGAACCCGTCTATGTAGAACTTGCTGAGAAATCGCACCGAAACAGGCTAAACACCATGCTTCTTTGGGATAACACAGCACCCGCGCTACCGCGATACTGGTGGTGATCGACAGTCACGACGACTCCCGAGGTGGAATCGCCATGGTCCTTCGGACCGACGCGGCCGCGGCCGCAACCGATACGTGGGGGATATCCGGCCCGGCCTTCCTCCTGTTCTATGTCCTCGCCGGCCTGTCGGCCATCGCGTTCGGCTACGCACGGCGCGCGGCGGTCATGCGCGCGATCGACCCGGCCTGGCCACCGGGCGAACCGCTGCGCCCCAGCGAAACCGCCATGCTGGTCGACGACCGGCGTCCGGTGCTGGCCGGGCTGGCGCAATTGCGCGGCCACCAGATCATCGACTCCACCGGCGCGCCGGTCCGGCCGCTGACCGCCGCCGAGGAACAGCAGCTGGATCCGATCTCCCGCGCGCTGCATGCGCACCTGCACAGATCCGGGCAGGCACGCATGCCCGGCATGCTCGTGGGAACCGCCGGGGTGTCGATGACGATGCGCGGCGACCTCACCGAGCGCGGCTATCTGTTCGGCGAGAAGCAGCGAAAAGCCCTGCGGACAGCGCGGTTTCCGCTGTTCGTATTGCTCGTGCTCGGACTGGTCCGGCTGATCGCGGGCGCGGCCACCCATCATGCGGTCAGTTTCCTGGTGCTCGCCATGATCGTGCTGGCGGTCCTCACCGTCATGGTGGGCCGGCCGCCCCGCCTGACACAGCGCGGGCGTGACGCCCTCGCCGCCGCCCAGGCCGGCAACCGGCACCTGCGGCCCGCCAACTCGCCCGCCTATTCCGCCTACGGACCCGACAGTGCCGCACTGGCCGTCGCGCTCTACGGCGGGCTGGTGCTGTGGACCCTCGACCCGGCGCTCGCGGGGGCAGCCAGCGTGGTCGCCGGAGGTGGCGGTAGTGACGGCAGCTCCTGCGGCAGCGACAGCGGAAGCACCTGCAGCAGTGGCAGTAGCAGTTGCAGCAGCGGCAGTAGCTGCGGCAGCAGTAGCAGTTGCGGCAGCAGTAGCAGTTGCGGCAGCAGCTGCGGAGGAGGCTGCGGCGGATGACCGGTTCACCGCTTCCCGAGGGGTCGCTGGGCATCGGCTGGCGGCGCGAGATCTGCGGTCTGGTGGCGGCGCTGGAGGGCATCGGATTCTGCGAGGTCATCGCGGAAACGCTGGCGCCCAGGGATTCCGGCGGCCGGGCCGGCGTATTCCTCCGGCGCGGTCGCGGTGCCCGGCCCGGCGTCGACGTGCCCGAGGAGCTGGCCGCGCTGGTGGCCCGGGGCATTCCCGCGGTGCCGCACGGTATTTCGCTGTCGCTGGGCGGTGCGGAGGCGGTGGACGACCGGCGGGTCGCCCATCTCGCCGACTGCGCACGGGCCCTGGGTTCGCCGCTGGTGAGCGAGCATATCGCCTTCGTGCGCGCAGGCGGCCTGGAAGCCGGGCACCTGCTGCCGGTGCCGCGCACCCGCGAGGCGCTGGACGCCCTGGAGCGCAATATCTTTCGTGCGAGTCGGCAGTTGGATGTGCCGCTGGCGGTGGAGAACATCGCGGCGCTGTTCGAATGGCCGCACGCCGAGTACACCGAGGCGGAATTCCTGCAGGAGCTCGTCGAGCGCACGGGCGTCCATCTCCTGCTCGATATCGCGAATGTCTATGCCAATGCCCGCAATACGTCACGTGATCCGCTCACGGAGCTGTCGCGCCTGCCCGCCGAGCGGGTGGCCTACTGCCATATCGCGGGCGGCCACGAGTCCGGCGGCCGCTATATCGACACCCATGTCCATCCCGTCCCCGCCGAGGTGCTGGCCCTGGTCGCCGAGTTCACGGTCGGCCGCGCCGTCCCCCTCATGCTGGAACGCGACGGAAACTACCCGCCCGCAGCCGAACTCACCGCCGAACTGAACGCCATCGCCACCGCCTCCGGCCGCCCGCCCATCACCCTGCGCCCGGAGGCGATCCCGGCATGACCATCGAATCGGCCCGGACGGCAGGGACACTCGCCGAGCAGCAGGCGGCCGTGGTGCGCGCGCTGGTCGCCGGCGCGCTGCCGCCGCCCGGTTTCGACCCGGACGATCTCGCCGCCACCGCGCACGGCCTGCTGCACAAGCGGGCCGAGGAGGTGGCGCGGCGGTTCCCGCGCCTGGCGCAGGCCGCCGGGCCCGATTTCCGGGCCCGCTACCTGGACTGGGCGCGCACCCGGCCGAAGACCACCACCACCGAGGATGCCGCCGCCTTCGCCCGCGACCTCGGACTACCCGATCCGCGGCCGCGACCCGGCAGGCGGCCACGGTGGCCCGGCCACCGCGGACGATGATGTGTGGGTGGCCTTCCTCACGCGCGATCCACACCACGGCTACCGGCCGAATCCGGCCCCGGCGACCCGGACGGCCAGCCGGATCCTGCTTCGATTCGGGCTGGCGCGCTGGGATTTCGTGCTGCGCCAGACGGTCCTCGCGCCCAGCGGGCAGTCCGGGTGGCACTACCACGACGGGACCCTTTTCGTGCTGGTCACCGGCGGTGCGCTCGATCATCCGAAGGCCGATTGCACCCCGGTCACCATCCGGCCGTGGCAGGTCTTCCGGGAGCCGAGCGGTCCCGGGCACGCACACCTGGCCCGCAACAGCGGCCCGCGACCGGTGAAACTGACCGTTTTGTACGTGAATCCGAAAGGGATCCCGCTCGCGCGCAGCATCCCGCCGCCCGCGTGCGCGGGCGATCCCTCGGCAAGTGATCCGGGTCATTGAGGCAAGCTGGGCCCATGATCGAAGTCGTCACCGTCAGCACCGAGCAGGAACTAGCCGACGCCTACGCGGTGCGCATGAAGGTCTTCGTGGACGAGCAGGGCGTGCCCGCGGACATCGAGATCGACGAACTCGACGAGACGGCCGATCATTTCCTGGCCCGGCTGGACGGCAGGCCGGCCGGGGCCGGGCGGTTGATCGTGCGGGGCGGTGTCGGGGTGCTCGGGCGGCTGGCGGTGCTGGCGGACACGCGCGGCACCGGACTCGGCGTGGCGCTGGTGCGGGCCATCGAGGAGCGGGTGCGCGAACGCGGTCTGGCCGCGGTCGAACTGCATTCGCAGACCCACGCGCAGGGCTTCTACGAGAAGCTCGGGTACGAGGCGTACGGCGAGATCGGCATGGACGCGGGCATCCCGCACATCTGGATGCGCAGGTCGCTGGCGAACTGAGGCCTAGGCGGGCTCGCAGGCGTCCCGCAGCGAGCAGGCGCCGCAGGCGCTGCCACAGCCGCCGACCTTCTCCTCCGGGAACGCGGTGGCGAGCGCCTTCTCGGCGGCGGCCGCACCGGCGCCGAGGGTGAACACCGCGATGACCACGGCCACCACGGCCACGACCAGGGCCGCGATGCCGCCGGCGACCAGCGCGACCGCACCGGCGGCCGCGAGCAGCAGCCCTGCCACCACGGAGGTCGGCGCGGCCACCCGGTTGGCCAGCTTGAAGGATTCCTCGGTCTTCACCGCGGCCTCGGAGTGCACCCCGAAATACCGGTTGCCCGGCAGCGTCCCGGTGAATCCGAGCACGCCCGTGACCACGGCCACAACCGCGAGGACAAAGAGGATCAGCGCCACGACCAACACCCGGCTCACGGTACACGGCGACAAATTCTCTGCGGCCCAGCGTCTCGGGCCCCACTACGCAGCTTCGCGGCGCGTCTCGTTCTGGACTGCGCTCCGCCTCCCCGCGCTTGGAGCGGGGGAGCGAAGCGGAGGAGGGAAGAACGAGACTTTCAGCGCCGCGAAGCCGCCCGGAGCGAAGCGGAGGGCAGATTGGGTACAGCGACGGCGACGTTTTACCCTGGTGAGCGACCTTATCGGGGATTGGCTGGACAAAGAAGGCAGGACCGTGCAGGACACCCGTGCATCCGAAACACCCACCGCGACCGCGGGTGGGGGCGGCGACGTTCCCGCACACCGCTACAACGCCGACCTCGCCGGCCGCATCGAACAGAAGTGGCAGGGCAACTGGCAGCAGCGCGGTACCTTCTACGCGCCCAACCCGGTCGGCCCGCTGCAGGGCGAGACCCCGGCCGACAAGCTGTTCATCCAGGACATGTTCCCGTACCCGTCGGGTGCGGGCCTGCACGTCGGTCACCCGCTGGGCTACATCGCCACCGACGTCTTCGCCCGCTACCACCGCATGCACGGCCGGAATGTGCTGCACGCCCTGGGTTATGACGCCTTCGGCCTGCCCGCCGAGCAGTACGCGGTGCAGACCGGCGCGCACCCGCGCGACACCACCATGGCGAATATCGCCACCATGCAGCGGCAGCTGGACCGCCTGGGCCTGGGCCACGACCGCCGCCGCACCTTCGCCACCACCGATCCCGAGTACTACCGGTGGACGCAGTGGATCTTCCTGCGCATCTACAACGCCTGGTACGACACGGGCCTGGGCAAGGCCCGGCCGATCGCCGATCTGATCGCCGAATTCGAGGCGGGCAAGCGGGAAGCCGTCGCGGGCCGCGCCTGGAACGAGCTGTCCCCGTCCGAGCGCAATGCCGCCATCGACTCCCATCGCCTGGTCTACCAGACGGATTCGATGGTCAACTGGTGCCCGGGCCTGGGCACCGTGCTGTCCAACGAGGAGGTCACCGCGGACGGCCGCTCCGAGCGCGGCAACTTCCCGGTGTTCCGTAAGCGCCTGTGGCAGTGGATGATGCGCATCACCGCCTACTCCGATCGCCTGGTCGACGACCTGGACGAGCTGGACTGGCCGGAGAACGTGAAGGCCATGCAGCGCAACTGGATCGGCCGCTCGCGGGGCGCGCAGGTCAAGTTCGAGGCCGGCGCGGATCTGATCGAGGTCTTCACCACCCGCCCCGACACCCTGTTCGGCGCGACCTACGTGGTGCTGGCCCCCGAGCACGAGCTGGTCGACAAGCTGACCGCCGCCACCTGGCCGTCCGGCACCGATGCGCGCTGGACCCTCGGCAACGCCGAGACCCCCGTGGAAGCCGTTGCGGCCTACCGGAAGTCGATCGCGGCCAAGTCGGATCTGGAGCGGCAGGAGAACAAGGAGAAGACCGGCGTCTTCCTGGGCACCTACGCCACCAACCCGGTCAACGGCGCGCGCGTGCCGATCTTCATCGCCGACTATGTGCTGAGCGGCTACGGCACCGGCGCGATCATGGCCGTCCCCGGCCACGACCCGCGCGACTGGGACTTCGCCACCACGTTCGGCCTGCCCATCATCGAGGTCGTCGCGGGCGGCGATGTCACGGCGGGGGCCCACGCCGGTGACGGCGTCATGGTGAACTCCGGCTACATCGACGGCATGGACATCGAGTCCGCCAAGGCCAAGGTGATCGCCGAACTGGAGGCCAACGGCCACGGCCGGGGCACCGTCCAGTACAAGCTGCGCGACTGGCTGTTCGCGCGGCAGCGCTACTGGGGCGAGCCGTTCCCCATCGTCTACGACGAGGACGGCGCGCCGCACGCGCTGCCGGAATCCATACTGCCGGTGCGTCTTCCGGAGATGGACGACTTCGCGCCGGTCACCTTCGACGCGGACGACGCCGACTCCGAGCCGTCCCCGCCGCTGGCCAAGGCCACCGACTGGGTGCACGTCGAACTGGACCTGGGCGACGGCGTCAAGAAGTACCGCCGCGACACCAATGTCATGCCCAACTGGGCGGGCAGCTCCTGGTACCAGCTGCGCTACGCCGACCCGACCAATACCGAAACCTTCTGCGCCCCCGAGAACGAGCAGTACTGGCTGGGCCCGCGCACGGCCGAGCACGGCCCGAAGGATCCGGGCGGCGTGGACCTGTACGTCGGCGGCGTGGAGCACGCGGTGCTGCACCTGCTGTACGCGCGCTTCTGGCAGAAGGTGCTCTTCGACCTGGGTGACGTGTCCGGCTCCGAGCCGTACCGCCGCCTGTTCAACCAGGGCTACATCCAGGACTACGCCTACAAAGACGCGCGCGGCGCCTACGTGCCGGCCGCGGAGATCGTGGCGCGGGACGGAAAGTTCTTCTGGACCAATGCCTCCGGCGTTGAGGAGGAGGTCTTCCAGGAGTACGGCAAGATCGGCAAGTCGCTGAAGAACGCCATCTCCCCCGACGAGATGTGCGATCTGTACGGCGCCGACACCTTCCGCTTCTACGAGATGTCGATGGGCCCGCTGGACACCTCGCGGCCCTGGGCCACCAAGGATGTCGTGGGCGCGCACCGCTTCCTGCAGCGGGTGTGGCGACTGGTGGTGGACGAGGAGACCGGCGCGGTGAAGGTCACCGACGGCGAGCCGTCGGCCGAGGCCCTGCGCCTGCTGCACAAGACCATTGCCGGGGTCGACGACGACTACGCCAACCTGCGCGACAACACCGCGGGCGCCAAGCTCATCGAGCTGACCAACTTCCTGACCAAGAACTACGGCGACGGCGCGCCCCGCACGCTGGTGGAACCCCTGGTCCTGATGCTGGCCCCGATGTCCCCGCACGTGGCCGAGGAACTGTGGGAACGCCTGGGCCACACCACGGCCCTGGCCCACGGCCCCTTCCCGGTCGCGGATCCCGCACTGCTGGTGGCGGATTCGGTCGAGTACCCGATCCAGGTCAACGGCAAGGTCCGCAGCCGCGTCAGCGTCGCCGCCGACGCCGACCAGGCCGCGGTCCAAGCCGCCGCGCTGGCGGACGAGAAGATCGCGGAACTGCTGGGCGGCAAGGCGCCGCGCAAGATCATCGTGGTGCCGGGCCGCCTGGTGAACATCGTCGCCTGAGGTGACCGGCGTTCGGCCCGGTGCGCACCGCGCACCGGGCCGAAAGCATGTGCGGCGCCGTCCTACCGGGGCGGGATCAGGACGTCGTTGAGGGTCACCAGCTGCAGGCTGCGTTCCCGGATGATGTCGGTGAGCTGGTCGTAGAGGTGGGTGACCGTCGGCCGGTTGGCGTGACCGATGACGATGGACTGGGCCCGGAACCACTGGCGCGCGGCATCGAGGAGCATGCCGTCGTTGATCACCGGATTGGTGTCGTTCAGGGTGCCGTACCACATGGTCGGGACGGTGTAGCCGCAGTCGGCGGCGACGGCGTCGACGCTGCCGTTGTGGTGGCCGTAGGGCGGGCGGTAGTAGGGCGTGCCGTCGGTGCCGTACTGGTTCCAGAGGAAGTCCTTGCACCGCTCGAGCTGGTCTGCGATGGCGCCGCCGGACAGCTTGGTCAGGTCCGGGTGGTCCCAGGTGTGGTTGCCGAGCTGGACCTGACCCGAGTCGACCAGGGGGCGCAGCACATCCCGGTGGTCGAGCCAGCCGGGATAGTAGGCGGTCACGAAGAAGGTCAGCCGAGCCCCGGTGTCCCGGGCGAAATCGATGAAGCCGCGAATGGTTTCGGAACTGGCGCCGTCATCGATGGTGAGCGCCATATGGTTTCCGGCGCCCGGCAACGCGGTGATGGTGCCCGGCCCGATCGGCGTCCTGGGTCCGAAATCCGGTGTCACCTGCGGTATCCCGGGCAGCTGGGGAATGATTCCGCTGCCGGATCCGGTGTCGAAGGGGAAGTCGGCGCGCGATTCGCCCGTGCCCAGCAGGGTGGCGGCCGTACCCGCCGCCAGCATCGTCAGCAGCCGTCGTCTGTCCATTGCGACCCTCATTCAATTCACTACGGTTGAAACTTCCGCTCCCCCAGCGAAAACCGGCTACGTCGGTGAGACCAGCACATCGTTGAGCGTCACCATGGACAGGTTGCGCTCCCGGATGATCTCGGCCAGACGGTCGTAGCAGTGCGTCACGGCGGGATGATTGGCATGTCCGATGACAATGGCCTGCGCGTTGAAATACTTTCGCGCACACTCGATCAGATAGTCCTCGGTAATGACACCGGAGTCGGACAGCGAGCCGTACCACATGGTGGGGACGGTGTATCCGAGATCCGCTGCCACCTTGTCGACCGTAGCATTGTGGCGGCCGTAGGGAGGACGGAAATACGGCGTCCCGTCCACGCCGAAGGTGTTGCGCAGGAATGTCTTTGCCTGGGTGAGCTGCGTGGCCACCTCGGTGGCGGACAGTTTGGTGAGATCCGGGTGGTCCCAGGTGTGATTGCCCAGCTGGATCTGCCCGGCGTCCACCAGCGGCCGCAGCTCGGCCCGGTGCGTGGTCCAGGAGTCGTAATTCGCGGTCACGAAGAAGGTGAACCGCGCCCCGGTGTCCTTGGCGAATTTGATATACGCGCCGACCACGGCCGGATCGGCGCCGTCGTCGACGGTGAGTGCCAAATCATTGCCGGTGCCGGGCAATCCGGTAATCGTCCCGGCGGGAATGCGGGATTTCTGCGCGGCCGGCGGCGCGGCGAGCGCCTTCGGAGTCGGTGCCGCCGACGGCGTTCCGGCGGGTCCGCTGATGCGGGGCGTCACCTTGCGGGAGGGGCCGGACTCCGCGGAGCAGCCGGTCAGCGCCGCCGCAGTGCCCGCCGCGAGCATCACGAGCAGCTGTCGTCTATCCATCTCTGTCGTTCACTCCGAAGATATATATTTCTCGGCCTCGCCTCCCTCGCAGGGCCTACCCGTTATATCTACGCGCCGTGAACTGAGCACCAATTCTGTGCGAAATGATTGAAATTCAGGACGGAATTTAAGGCTGCTCTCAGTGTGGGATGGGGCGGAGCACGATTTCGGTGGGATGCGCGTCACGCGGGGTGTCGACGGCCTGCCGCACGGCGCGGGCAACCGTTTCGGCCCTGAGGAATTCGCCCGGCCGGTACTCGCGGCCCTCCCCCGCGATGATCTCGCGCTGCATGTCGGTGTCGATGCGTCCGGGATGTACCGAGGTCACCCGCAGCGCGGGCTCCTCCAGGCGCAGTGCGTCGCCGAAGGCGCGCAGCCCGAACTTGCTGGCCGCGTACACGCCCCAGCCCGGATTGGCCCGCAGACCGGCTCCCGAATTGATCAGCACCACATGGCCGTTGGCGGCGCGCAGCGCTGGCAGCAACACCCTGGTCAACTCCGCGACCGCGATCAGGTTGGCTTCCAACGTATTCCGCCACTGCGCCACCGAGGAATCGGCTATCGTTCCGAGGTCGGCGATTCCGGCATTGTGCACCAGTACATCCAGCCGTTCGATGCCCGCCACCGCGCGCGCCACCGCGGCGTAGTCGGTGAGATCCACCGGCCATCCGGCGCTGCCGGGCAGTTCACGCAGTATCGGTTCCAGGGCCCGGGGCGTGCGCGCGCCCAGCAGCAGCCGATGCGTGGGCGCCAGTTCGCGGGCAATTGCCGCGCCGAGCCCCCGGCTGGCTCCGGTGATCAGCGCGGTCGGCTGGTCGGTGCTGGACTTCGCGGAATTCGCCATGTGATGACCGTAACCGCGTTACCTCGGCCTGCGATGCTCCGGTCGGGCACACCACCGCTAGCTGATCCACGAGAAGGCGAACGAAGTGCAATCTGGCGATCAGGACCCACCCGTCCATCGCGCATACCTGCGGGTGGGGGCGCAGAATAGGGCGATGACGCACCCGGGATTCACGCCCACCCAGCTCGCGGCCCGCGCCGCCTACCTGCTGCGCGGCAATGACCTGGGCACCATGACCAGCGCCGCGCCCAAGCTGTATCCGCATATGTGGAGCTGGGACGCGGCCTTCGTGGCGGTCGGCCTGGCCCCGCTCAGCGTGGAGCGCGCCGCGCTCGAACTCGACACCCTGCTCTCGGCGCAGTGGCGCAACGGGATGATTCCGCACATCGTCTTCGCCAATGGCGTGGACGGCTACTTCCCCGGACCCGCGCGCTGGGAGTGCCGCCGCCTGGCCGCCGACGCCCCCGACGGCCCGGACACCTCGGGCATCACCCAGCCGCCCGTGCATGCCATTGCGGTGCAACGGATTCTGGATCACTCGCGCCGGCACGGCCGCAGTACCCGCGCGGTCGCCGAGGACTTCCTGAACCGGCGCTGGCCCGATCTCATGCGCTGGCACCGCTGGCTGGCCTACGCCCGTGACCCCAAGCAGCACGGCCGGATCACGCTGTACCACGGCTGGGAATCCGGCATGGACAATTCGCCGCGCTGGGATCGTGCCTACGAGAACGTGATTCCCGGTCCGGACCTGCCGCCCTACGAGCGCGCCGACACCCAGGTGGTGGGCGATCCGACGCAGCGGCCCTCGGACCGCGAGTACGACCGCTACCTGTGGCTGGTCGAGCAGATGCGCCGGGCCGGCTACGACGACTACCAGCTGGCCTCGACCATGAGCTTCGCGGTCGAGGACGTGTTCGTGACCGCCATCTTCGCGCTGGCCTGCGATGTGCTGGCCAATATCGGCGAGGACTACAAGCAGCCGCACGCGGATGTGCGCGAACTCTACGAGTGGGCCGACTACTTCCGGGCGGGCGTGGTCGCCACCACCGACGCCCGCACCGGCGCGGCGCGCGACTTCGATGTGCGCGCGGACCAGTGGATCGACACCGAGACCCTGGCCGTCTTCGCGCCGCTGCTCAGCGGCGGGCTGCCGCGCGATGCCGAACGGCGGCTGCTGCGCCTGTTCGAGGGCCCGCGCTGGTGCGGGCATCCGGATCTGCGCTACGCGCTGCCGCCCTCGACCTCCCCGGTGTCCAGGGACTTTCGCCCACGCGAGTACTGGCGCGGGCCGGTGTGGCCGGTGATCAGCTGGCTGTTCTCCTGGGTCTTCGCCCGCCGCGGCTGGGCGGAACGCTCGTTCATGCTGCGCGCCGAGGGGTTGCGGCAGGCCAGCGACGGCAGTTTCGCGGAGTACTACGAGCCCTTCACCGGCGAGCCGCTGGGCAGCATGCAGCAGTCCTGGACCGCCGCGTCGGTGCTGGACTGGCTGGGCTGATTCGAGTTAACAATTGGCAAACATCACCGCCCTGCCTTCCCGGCCATAGCGGGCGATCGGCCTAGTCTTTCGGGGCATGACCGGACGCAGGCTGATGAAAGCGCTCACAGTCGCAGCTACAAGCATCCTCATGGCAACCCCGGTGGGGGTGGCCGCCGCCGATATCGACGGCCCGGATGTGGCCTCCTGGCAACACCCGGGAGGCGGGGGCATCAACTGGTTCGCGGTGCGCGGAGCCGGATACGAGTTCTCCATGCTCAAGGCCACCGAGGGCCTCAGCTACGTGAACCCGTTCTTCGTGCAGGACAGCCTGGCCATGCGGGTGGCCGGAGTCGCGCGGGGCACTTACCATTTCGCGCGCCCGAACCTGCCGCCGGAACCCCAGGCCGCCTTCTACTCGACCATGGTGCTCGGCCAGAACGGGATGCTCGACCTACCGCCGGTGCTGGACCTCGAGGACTCCGGCGGGCTGCCGCCCGCCGCGCTCATCGACTGGACCCACCGCTATCTCAACACAGTCCGGGCCCTGACCGGCCGCATGCCGATCATCTACACCTATCCCCGCTTCTGGCAGACGGCCATGGCCGATACCAATCAGTTCACCAACTACCCGCTGTGGATCGCCGACTACCGGGGCAATGACAAGCCCGAGGTGCCGGGCGGCTGGCCGACGTGGACGTTCTGGCAGACCACCAGCTCGGGCAATATCCCCGGCATCGGCGGAGCCGTGGACCTCAATGTCTACAGCGGCGCCCAGGGTGATTTCGCCCGCTTCGCGAACATGCCCTTCAGCGGCAGCAGCTAGCCGCGCCCGCAGGCGTGGTGATCCCTGCCCCGGGCGGTTGTTCACAGCACCTGCGACAGGAACTGGCGCAGCCGCGGGGTTTCGGCGTTCTCGAAAAGCGCCTCGGGCTTGCCGGTTTCGACCACCTGGCCGTGATCCATGAACACCACCTGGTCGGAAACCGAACGGGCGAAGCTCATCTCGTGGGTCACCACGATCATGGACATCCCGCCCCCGGCGAGCTCGGACATGAGCGCGAGCACGCCCTTGACCAGTTCGGGATCCAGGGCCGAGGTGGCCTCGTCGAAGAACATGATGTCCGGCTTCATGGCCAGCGCCCGCGCGATGGCCACCCGCTGCTGCTGACCGCCGGACAGGTTGGCCGGGCGCACATCCGCCTTGCCGGCCAGGCCGACCGCCTCCAGCTGCTGGACCGCCAGCGTGCGCGCCTGCTCCTTGGACAGGCCGTGCAGTTTGCGCGGGCCGAGCGCGATATTGTCCGCGACCGTCATGTGCGGGAACAGATTGAAGTGCTGGAACACCATGCCGATCCGCTGCCGCAGCCGGTCCGGGTTCTCGCCCAGCACCGACTTCCCGCCGAGCAGGATGTCGCCGGAATCGGGTTCGTGCAGACGGTTGAGCACCCGCAGCAGCGTGGACTTTCCGGAGCCGGACGGCCCGATCACCGTGGTGGTCTTGCCGGCATCCACGTGCACGTCCACGCCGCGCAGAATCTCGTTGCGGCCCAGCGTCAATCGCAGGCCGGTGCCGGTGAGGGAGGCACTCATGCTCCACGCCCTTCCGTGATGACGGCCTGTTCGACCGGGTCCGCGGGATCGTGCCCGCCCTGGGGACGGCCCTCGCGCATGCGCTTGTCGATGTAGTTGACCAGGTGGGTGAGCGGCACCGTCAGCAGCAGGTACATCAGGCCCGCCGCCACCAGCGGCGACAGATTCCCGGTCTGCGCGTTGAGATCCCGGCCCACCGCGAACAGTTCGCGCTGGGTGGCCAGCAGGCCCAGGAAGTAGATGAGCGAGGAATCCTTGATCAGGGCGATGAACTGGTTCATCAGCGCGGGCAGCACCCGGCGCACGCCCTGCGGGATCACCACCAGCGTCATGGCCTGCCGGTAGCCGAAACCGATGGCGCGAGCGGCCTCCAGCTGCCCGGCTTCCACCGACTGGATGCCGGAGCGGAAGATCTCACCGATGTAGGCGGCGGCCAGCAGCGCCAGCGCGATCGCGCCCAGCCAGTAGGGATTGTTGCCGGTGATGTTCTTGACCACCGGTCCGACGCCCAGGCCGATGATCAGGATGATCACCACGGCGGGCAGGCCGCGGAAGATGTCGGTGTAAACCCGTGCGGGCCAGCGCAACCAGCGGGTGCGGGAGATGCCCGCCACCGCGAGCAGCATGCCGAGCACGGAACCCAGCAGGCCCGAGACCAGCGCCAGGATCAAGGTATTGGGCAGACCGGTCTTGATCAGGTCCGGGAAGGCCTTGCGGTACAGCGACCAGTCGAAGAAGGTGTCCTTCAGCTGCTGCACCGTGGATTTCGGTTGCACCGCGCTGTTGTCGGGCCGGTTGCCCGCGTTCTCGGCCGCGATCTTGGCGAAGTCCGGCAGCTGCGGCGCCGCAACGGCTTTGGAGCCCGGCTTCCAGCCCGGCGGCAGCTCCCGCGGCACCCAGTCGTCGTACAGCTCGGCGTAGGTGCCGTCGGCGATCACCGCGTCCAGCCCGGCATTGAGCGCGTCGGTGAGCGGCTGATTCCCCTTCCGCACCGCCCAGGCGGTGAAGTTGTTGACGCTGAAGGTGTTCTGCACGATCGAGGTCGGGTCACCCGGCTTGATGGCGCCGATGGCCTGCTGCGACGGCGCGACCCAGGCGTCGATCTGGCCGGTCTTCAGATTCGCGTAGGCGGTGTTGTAGTCGGGGAACTTCACCGGGTCCAGGTGCAGTTCGTTGACGACGTACTCGTCCTGCACGGTGCCCTGCACGACGCCGACCCGATTGCCGCGGTGCAGATCCGCGAAACCCTTGATGGCACTGCCGTTCGGCACCACCAGCGAGAAGTAGCCGAAGTCGTAGCCATTGGTGAAGTCGACCAGCTGCCGCCGCGCGTCGGTGGTGGTGATGCTGGACGAGCCGATGTCGAAGCGGCCGTTGGCGACCTGGGCCAGCAGGCCGGCGAACTCGGTGCCGGTGAACTCCACCTGCAGGCCGAGCTTCGCGCCGATGGCCTTCAGCAGCTCGTTGTCGAAGCCGGTGAACACGCCCTTGGAGTTGACGCAGATGCTCGGCGGCGCGTCGGAGAGGGTGCCGACACTGAGCTTGCCGGGCGTCAGCAGACCGAGATTGCCGATATCGATCTTGGCCAGCGGCTCGGTGGTGGCGGTGGTGAACCGGTCCGCGCCCGCGTTCTGCTGTCCGGAGGCCAGATTGGTCGGTGCGGCGCTGGCCGCGGCCTGGCCGGGCGGCGAACACAGATCACGATCATCGGCACCGGCACTGCCCGCGAGCGTCACGATGCCGAGCAGACCGACCAGCACAACTCCCGCCAATGCCAGCAGGCGCGGGGGACGACCTGAGCGCTGCCGCAAGGAAACCATGGCAGACCACCCTAGTGGGGGTGGTCTGCCAGGCCAGAGTTAGCCTCGGCCCGATTCGGCGGAAATCACAGTTCAGGCGCGTCCCTACCGCTGATTGAAGCCGTCCCGCCAGGCCACGGCCTCCTGGATCCGGCTCATGTCGTAGTCCGGCCCGCCCGAGCTCACGGTGAACAGTGTCACGCCCGCGTCCGCGTAGCCCTCCACCTGATCCAGGCCCGGCCAGGCCACGGACTTCTCGATGGCGGTGGGGTCGGTGCCGACCTCGGCGCAGTGCTCGCCCAGGATGCCGATCTTGCGCTGCAGCACGTCGATGTCGGAGAAGCTGTGCCAGATATCGCCGTACTGGGCGACCAGCCGCAGCGTCTTCTTCTCGCCGCCGCCACCGATCAGGATGGGGATGTCGCGCACCGGCTGCGGGTTCAGCTTGGCCAGCCGGTCGGTGAGGCGGGCCATGGAATCCTTCAGCAGCGCCAGCCGGCTTCCGGCCGTGCCGAATTCGTAGCCGTACTGGTCGTAGTCCTTCTGGAACCAGCCCGCGCCGATACCGAGAATGAGGCGGCCGTTGCTGATGTGGTCCACGGTGCGGGCCATATCGGCCAGCAGATCCGGATTCCGGTAACCGCCGCCGGTGACCAGCGCGCCGAGCTCCACCCGCTCGGTCTGCTCGGCGATGGCGCCCAGCATGGTCCAGCACTCGAAGTGCGCGCCCTCCGGGTCCCCGTACAGCGGATAGAAGTGGTCCCAGTTGAAGACGATGTCGACGCCGATGTCCTCACACCGCCGCACCGCGTCCCGGATCAATCCGTAGGTGGGCGCGTGCTGCGGCTGCAACTGAACTCCGATACGAATCGGTCGGCTCATGGGGTGCTCCTCCGTCGGTGATCACTGCGCCCCATTCTGCCCCTCCGCTACGCTCTGGGCCGACCCTCTACTACGGATCGTCCGGCACGTTCCTGCCGGTGAAGGGAAGTGTGAAACCGTGGCAACGGTGACTTTCGACCAGGCCACCCGGCTCTACCCGGGCGCGGCCAACCCCGCCGTCGACGCCCTGAACCTGGAGATCGCCGACGGCGAATTCCTGGTTCTCGTCGGCCCTTCCGGCTGCGGCAAATCCACCTCGCTGCGCATGCTCGCGGGGCTCGAGGAGGTGAGCGACGGCCGAATCCTGATCGGGGACAAGGACGTCACGCACGCCGAGCCCAAGGAACGCGATATCGCCATGGTGTTCCAGAACTACGCGCTCTACCCGCACATGAGCGTCGCGGAGAACATGGGCTTCGCGCTGAAGATGGCCAAGGTCGCCAAGGATGAGCGGCAGCAGCGCGTGCTCGAGGCCGCCAAGCTGCTCGACCTGGAGCCCTACCTGGACCGCAAGCCCAAGGCCCTGTCCGGCGGTCAGCGCCAGCGCGTGGCCATGGGCCGCGCCATCGTGCGCCAGCCGCAGGTCTTCCTCATGGACGAGCCGCTGTCCAACCTGGACGCCAAACTGCGCGTGCAGACCCGCACCCAGATCGCCCAGCTGCAGCGCCGGCTCGGCACCACCACCGTCTACGTCACCCACGACCAGGTCGAGGCCATGACCATGGGCGACCGGGTCGCGGTGCTCAAGGACGGGCTGCTGCAGCAGTGCGCCTCCCCGCGCGACCTGTATCGCGACCCGGCCAACCTGTTCGTCGCGGGCTTCATGGGCTCGCCCGCCATGAACCTGTTCACGCTGCCGGTCGGCAATGGCTCGGTCACGCTGGGCGGCTGCCCGTTGCCGCTGCCGCGTTCGGTGGCGGCGGCCACCGGCGAGCGGGTGGTGGTCGGCATCCGGCCCGAGCATCTCGACTCGGTCGGCGACGGGGCCGGGATCGCCATGGAGGTGGACGTGGTCGAGGAGCTGGGCTCCGACGCCTACATCTACGGCCGCACCCTCGGTGACGGGGAAACCATTGTGGCGCGCGCGGATTGGCGCAACCCGCCCGCGAAGGGCACCAAGCTCGCGCTGGTCGCGGACTCGGACCACACGTACTTCTTCCACCCCGAGGACGGACGCCGCCTGAACTGACCTTCGGTCAGCTCCAAGGGGTTCCGGGGGCCGAGCCCCCGGGCCCCCTTGTCGACCGGCGCGGGGGCCCTTATCTACGGGCGCGGGAGCTCCGCGCCTGCTTCCGCCGCCATTCGTCGTTCACCCGGATGCGCAGATTCTCCAGGGGGACTTCGTTTCCCGACGCGCTGCGCAGTTCCGCACGCACGGGTTCGCCCGTGGCATCCTCGAGCCGCTCCAGTGGCGCGGTGCCGTCCTGCAGGTACTTGTCACCCCACTGCCACAGCGCCACGACCGCGGGCAGCAGGTCCAGACCCATCGGGGTGAGCACGTATTCGTTGCGGGTGCGCTTGCCCTCTTCCTGGTAGGGCCGCTTCTCTAGCAGTCCCGCATCGACCAGTTTGCGCAGCGCGCTGGAAGCCGCCGCGTCGGTGATGCCGATCCGCGCCGCGAAGCCGTCGAACCGCGTCGTGCCGTAGTACGACTCGCGCAGGATGAGGATCGCCGAGCGTGTCCCGACGATGTCCATCGCCTTCGCGATCGAACAGGCCTCGGGCTTCCACGAGCCCAGATCGCTGAGTTTTCCCTCCAGTACTGCCGACATGACACACATCATACAACGCTGACTTGCCTTCACTATGGTCAGCTCCTACTCTGACTTTAGAGCGATCAAGTCAGACGCCGTTGTCGGACTCGAATCCGGGGCGGCGCGCCTGGAAGGAACGTCATGAGAGACGCAGTCATCGTCGAAGCGGTCCGCACCCCCATCGGCAAGGGCAAGGCCACCGGCGCCCTGCACGGTGTGCACCCCGCCGATCTGCTCGCCCACAGCCTGCGGGAGGTGGTGCGGCGCACCGAGATCGATCCGGCCCTGATCGACGATGTGATCGGCGGCGTGGTCACCCAGGTCGGCGAGCAGGGCTCCAACCTCACCCGCCGCGCGGCCCTGGCCGCCGGCTATCCCGAATCGGTCCCGGCCACCACCGTGGACCGGCAGTGCGGCAGCAGCCAGCAGGCCATCCACTTCGCCGCCCAGGGCGTCATCGCGGGGGCCTACGACATCGTGGTCGCCGCGGGCGTGGAGTCCATGAGCCGGGTTCCCATGGGCGCCAACCTGATCGGGGCCGAGGACATCGCGGGTGCCGGCTTCGCCGAACGCTACCCGGAGGGCCTGGTACCGCAGGGCATCAGCGCCGAACTCATCGCCGCCAAGTGGGGCCTGAGCCGCACCCAGCTCGACGAGTTCGCCCTCGCCAGCCACGAGAAGGCCGCCGCCGCAACCAAGAACGGCTCGTTCGAGGCACAGCTCGCCCCCTACGCCGGGCTCTCGCACGACGAGGGCATCCGCGTCGGCAGCACGCTGGAGGCGCTGGCGGGGCTGCGACCCGCCTTCTACAGCGAGGAGATGGCGGCCCGCTTCCCGCAGATCGGCTGGAACATCACCGCCGCCAACGCCAGCCAGATCAACGACGGCAGCGCCGCCACCCTCATCATGACCAGTGAGCGCGCCGCCCAGCTCGGCCTGCGCCCGCTGGCCCGGCTGCACAGCTTCTCCGTCTCCGGCGACGACCCGCTGCTCATGCTCACCGCGGTCATCCCCGCGACCCGGAAGGTCCTGCAGCGCTCCGGACTCGAACTCTCCGACATCGACCTGTTCGAGGTGAACGAGGCCTTCTCCTCGGTGGTCCTGGCCTGGGCGCAGGAGACCGGGGCCGACCTGTCGAAGGTCAATGTGAACGGCGGCGCCATCGCCCTGGGCCACCCCCTGGGCGCCTCCGGCGCACGGCTGGCCACCACCCTCGTGCACGCCATGCACGAGCGCGGCGCCCGCTACGGCCTGCAAACCATGTGTGAGGCAGGCGGTCTCGCCAACGCCACCATCTACGAGCGCCTCTGACCCGGTCCGGGCGGCCCTAGTAGGAGACCGCCACGACCGCCGCCAGCAGGCCGAGCACCCACGACTCGGCCAGCAGCGGAAAGGCCACCAGGGCCGTGGACCAGGCGCGCTGCCGCAGCCGGACGGCGCGCAGGGTCCACAGCGGCACCAGCAGCAGGGTCAGGCCGATGCCCAGCCAGGCCACGGCGAAAGCCAAGGGGAGAAAACGGGTGTCATCGCCCGGGCCCGCGAGCGCGCGGTACTCGGGCACCAAACCCGCCAGCACCCAGGCCGAACCACACGCTGCGATGTAGATCAGCAGGGTGACAATGCAATCCGCGGCCGTGATCGGCGGCCGCCGCCACCCGGCCACCCTTCCAGGATGCCGGGTGCTCCGCGGCAGCGGTGGAGATCAGTTGACGGCGGTGGCCACCAGGATGTGCCCCGCACCGCCCGCGACCAGAATCACGGGCAGCGCGACCGCGGTCCAGATCCAGCCCCGGCGGCCCGTCATGGCCGCCACCGAGGCCAGCACCAGCGCGCCGACCAGTGCCAGGAACATGCCGCCACCACCGATCAGCAGGCCCCACAGCGCCGATGCGGGCGGACGGATCACCACGCACTGCACCGAGAAGTCCTTCTTCGCGGTGCAGCGATTGTGGATCAGGTCGAAGAGCTTCGCGAACAGGTCGTAGGCCCAGCCGAAGGCCATGGCGACCCCCGTCAGATACAGCACCGCCGAGATGAGAATGTCCTTGCGGCGCAGCGGCTTACGCTCCGGCACCGCCGTATCGGCAGCTTCCGCCGGGGGCAGTGTGGCGGGCATGGTCCGATCAGCCTCGCCGGGCTCCTGCCCGGAACCGCCGCCCACCACGTACTGCGGCCCCGAAGCCCACGGCTCCGGCCGCATCTCGGTAGCCATGGGCGGCGGGACCACTCCCCCCGGCGGCGAGTAGTTCCCGCCCGGCGGGCGAGCGGAATGCTGCTGCGGCCCAGGGGAGCTCACGGGCGCCTGGCCCGGATAGCCGGGACCGGCGGGCGATCGTGGTGCGCCGCCCGGCACCGAGTGCGGGCGCGGATCCGGCGGCGAACCGACCGGTCCGCCCGGCCGTGGCGGGGCACCGGCATTCCCGGGAGCCTGGGGCGGCACCGGTGGTGGCGGGCTCTGCCGCCCGCCCTTGGGCACGGTAGGTCCGGCCGGGTCCATCGCGCCGGGCCGGGGCGCACCAGCGGGCGGCTGCGGTGGCGCGGGCGGTGGCGGCGGACCCTGGCGGCTCCCGCCGGGCAGGGTCGGTCCCGCCGCATCGATCGGCTCCCCGGACCGCGAGTCCGGCGCGGGTGGCTGCGGACGTCCGGGTCGCTGCGGCGATCCGGGGCCCGTCGGATTCCGTGGTCCCCCGGGCGGGGCGGGCGCGTGCGGTTGGCCCGGCGCACGCGGCGGCGCCGGGGAGAAGCCGGGATCGGACGGGAGATGATCGTCGCGGCCCGGACGGCGGGGCTCGTTGGGCGGGTTCATGTTTGCGGTCTCCCCCAAGGCGCAGGTCTATGGAGCCGGGATCGGCTTCATTCGGCATTGTCGCCGGGCGGGGGCCGCGCCGCCACCTCTTACCGGACCGCGGTGGTGAGTAGGGTGCGGTGGATGAGCGACAGCGGCGATGCGGTGGATTTCGAGTCGGCGGTGGTCTACGCGATTCCCATGCGAACCCGGTTCCGCGGGATCACCGTTCGCGAGGGCATGCTGATTCCCGGTCCCGCCGGCTGGGGTGAGTTCTGCGCCTTCCCCGAGTACGACGACCGCGAGGCGGCGGCCTGGCTGGCCACCGCGGTCGAGCAGGCCGCGGCCGGATGGCCGGAACCGGTCCGGGATCGGATTCCGGTGAACTGCATCGTGCCCGCGGTCGGCCCGGAACGGGCGCGCGAGATCGTGACCGGATCGGGCTGCCGCACCGCCAAAGTGAAGGTCGCCGACCATCCGGATTCCCTGGCCGAGGATCTGGCGCGGGTGGCGGCGGTCCGCGAGGCACTCGGTCCGGACGGCGCGGTGCGCGTCGACGCCAATGCGGTCTGGGATGTGGACACCGCGGTCGACCGGATCCGGCTGATCGAGCGCGCCGCAGGCGGTTTGGAGTATGTCGAGCAGCCCTGCCGAACCGTCGAGGAGCTGGCGGCCGTCCGCAAACGGGTGGACGTGCGCATCGCCGCCGACGAATCCATCCGCCGCGCCGAGGACCCGCTGCGGGTGGCGGTGGCGGGTGCGGCCGACGTCGCGGTGCTGAAATGCACTCCGCTGGGCGGGGTCCGGCGCGCGCTGGAGGTCGCCGCGGCCGCCGGACTCCCCTGCCTGGTGTCCTCCGCCCTGGAAACCAGTGTGGGCCTGGCCGCCCAGATCGCCCTCGCCGGCGCCCTCCCCCACCTCGACTTCGCCTGCGGCCTCGACACCCTGTCACTGCTCACCGGCGATGTGGTGACCGAGCCGCTGCGCCCGGTGGACGGCTACCTGTCCGTCCCGCGCACCGCGCCGGCACCCGATCCGGACCTGCTCGAGCGCTACCGGCACCCCGACCCGGAACGGACCGACTGGTGGCGGCAGCGCCTGGCCCGGGTCCGGAAACTCCTGCCCTGATCAGGCAATTCGCACGCCGCACGAATACATGGTGGTGCGCAGCAGCAGCGCGGCCTCCGGCCCGATGACGCCGTCCGTCAGCTCGAGGTAGCGACCGCAGAATTCGGGCCCGTGCGGCGCGACGCCGGTGCGCTCCGGCTCGAGGTGGTGGGCGAGTTCGTGCAGGATCACCAATTCGCGCAGGGCCCAGGCGGTTCCATGGGCGTGCAGCGGCACCGCGAGCACCGATCCAGCAGTCTCGTAGTGCGCCGCCTGCGCCCCGGCGCGCGCTCGCACCGTGACCGGCCGCGCCGCCCCGTCCCACCGGGCGCGCACCCAGTTCAGCGCGAGTACCCGATCCACGTACGCCTGTACCGATTCCACCGACGCGAACCGCCGCTCGATCGGCAGCGTGAGATGGGACCCGTGCACTTCGACGGTCCGTGCGCCGAATTCGTCGGCGCGATCGAACATTCCGCGCACCAGCCCCTCGGCGTCGTACACCCGGGACCGCTGCGCATCGCGGACGGCCATGCGCGCGTTCGCTATTCGCCCGCGCTGCGGGGCAGCTGTCCCCGCACGCCGCCCAGCTCCGGCGAATCACCCAGCCGCGCGGCCTTACCCGCCCGGTCACCGGCCCGCCGCGCTGCCGCCGAGTACCCGGCCGAGGCCTGCGGGCCCCGCCAGGTACCGCGCGCCTCGGAGGTCCGGGTGTAGAAGTCGGTGAGCGCGAGCTCCTTGTCGCGCAGGGCGAGCGCCGTTCCGGTGGGCACGGATTCGGCGGCGTCGGCCCGCACCGCCTCGGTCTCCACATCCGCCTTGACCTCGGCCAGGCGGCGGCCGATGCGGGCCGCGAAGGCCATCTGGAAGTTCAGGCGCGCGGTCACCGCGGCCACCGGCACCTCCACCGGCCGGTGGAAGGTGCGGCCGTAGCGGCGCTCGATCACGACCTTCTCGGTGGTGGCCGAACGGTAGGCGCCCGACTTGATGTACTGGTCGGAGGCACGCACCATCTGGATCAGCAGGCTGGTGTAGAGCGCCTCGCAGGTGTCGATATCGGTGTCGAATCCGTAGGCGTACACCGTCGTCGACGATCGGGCCACATCGCAGCGCACGTCATTGGCCGCGGCGATGGCCACGAACAACTGCACATAGGTTCGCAGCCCGCGCTTTCCGGCCTCGCCGATCGGAATCACCCGCTGCGCCGGGGTGGGCCGCCGCTCCCGATTCGCGATATGTGCCCGCGCCACCGCCAGATCCACCGACGAGCTGGTCGCGAGCCGCTGCGCGGCGGCCAGGAAGGCCTCGGCCTCGTGCTCGTTGTCGGTCGATTCGGCCTGCCGCAGCAGTCCCCCGATCCTGGTGAGCATCTTGTCTGTATCCAATTGCCCTCCGCTTCGCTCCGGGCGGGTTCGCGGCCCCGAGGTCTCGATTCTTCCCTCCGCTTGCTCCCCCGCTCCGTCGGTCCAGAATCGAGACGGCCGCGAACCACTGGGATGATCAACAAGGTAGCTCCGGCGGACGATAGCGTCACCATGTATCTTGCCTTGTGCACCCCCGGCTGAGTGTGCCACTGGTCACTCATCAACCCTGGAGTATCCGCGATGGCTTTGAAGAAGGTGTCGTCCCTACGATCGACGCTGGTTCCGCGTGCCGTGCTGGCCGTGACCTCGGCGGCATTGCTGACGGCGACATTCGCCAGCGGCTGCTCCAGCAGCACCAGCGGCAGCAACTCCACCGCCGAAAACCTCACCGGCCGTGGGCCGATCACCTATGTCGAGGGCAAGGACACCACCGAGACCGGCGCCGTCAAGCAGCTCATCGAGCGCTGGAACGCCGCGCACCCGGACGAGAAGGTGACCTTCAAGGAGCAGTCCAACGACGCCTCCCAGCAGTACGACGACCTGGTGCAGCACCTGCGCGCCAAGGAATCCGACTACGACGTGGTGGCACTCGACGTGCCGTGGACCGCGGAGTTCGCCGCCAAGGGCTGGATCCAGCCACTGAAGGACTCCTTCGCCATCGACACCTCCACGCTGCTGTCGCCGCCGGTCGCGTCGGCCACCTATAACGGCACCCTGTACGCGGCCCCGCGCAACACCAACGGCGGCCTGCTGTTCTACCGCAAGGACCTGGTGCCCGAGGCGCCCAAGACCTGGACCGAGCTGCTGGCCGACTGCCCGAAGGCCAAGGACGCCGGAATCGGCTGCTACGCAGGACAGTTCGCGCAGTACGAGGGTCTGACCGTGAACACCGCCGAGGTCATCAACGCCTTCGGCGGCAGCTTCGTCGGCTCCGACGGCAAGACCCCGACCGTGAACAGCCCGCAGGCCAAGCAGGGCCTGCAGACCCTGGTCGACGCCTACAAGAACGGCGACATGCCGAAGGAAGTCATCACCTTCAAGGAGCCGGAGTCGCAGAACGCCTTCGTCACCGGCAAGGTCATGTTCATGCGCGGCTGGCCGTCCTCCTTCGGCGAGGCGGGCTCCGACGCCTCCGCGGTCAAGGACAAGTTCGCGGTCGCCCCGCTGCCCGGCAAGGACGGCATCGGCGCGTCCACCCTCGGTGGCTACAACGCCGCCATCAGCGCCTTCTCCAAGAACAAGGCCACCGCGCTGGACTTCCTGCGCTTCCTGATCAGCGAGGACGCCCAGCACATCGTGGCCGCCGGCGCGCTGCCGCCGGTGCGGGCCTCCGTGTACGACGATCCGGCCCTGATCGCCAAGATGCCGTACCTGTCCGCGCTGAAGGACTCCATCGCCTCCGCGGTACCGCGGCCGGTGACCCCCTTCTACCCGGCGGTGTCGAAGGCCATCCAGGACAACGCCTATGCTGCGATCACCGGAACGGAATCTGTCGACGCCGCAATCGATGCCATGCAGAAGGGCATCGAAACCGCCGGATCCTGAGCCGCGCTCACACCCGATGCGCGCACCACGATCCATCGCGTAGCCCCGTAGGAGAGAAGAAAAGGTGTCACGTCCTTCGGGAGCGACCGATGTCGCGCCGCCACCCGACCTGACGGAAAAAGCAATGCGCAACGACCAGCCACGACCGAAACGCCGCGAAGCCGCCCTCGGGGTTTCGGCTCGGGCGTGGCTGTTCGTCACGCCGGTGCTGCTCGCACTGACGGTGGTCATCGGGTATCCGGTGGGCCGGGCGGTGTGGATGTCCTTCCAGAAGGACGCGGGCCTGGACAAGTCCACCGGCATGTTCGTCGAAGGCGGCAGCGCCGGATTCGGCAACTACAGCCACTGGCTGCTGCAGCAGTGCACCAACTCGCTCGGCGAGACCGTGTCCTGCCCGCCCGGCAACACCGGCTCCCAGTTCTGGGCCGCCGTCGGGGTCACGCTGCTGTTCACCGTGGTCACGGTGGCGCTCGAAACCACCATCGGCCTGGGCATGGCGGTCATCATGGGCAAGACCTTCAAGGGCCGCGCGCTGCTGCGCGCCGCCGTGCTGATCCCCTGGGCCATCCCGACCGCGGTCACAGCGCGGTTGTGGGAGTTCATGTTCCAGTACAACGGCGTGGTGAACCGGGTGCTCGGCACCCATATCCTCTGGACCGCCGACGCCTGGCCCGCCCGCTTCGCGGTCATCATCGCCGACGTGTGGAAGACCACCCCGTTCATGGCGCTGCTGATTCTGGCCGGCCTGCAGGTGATCCCGGAGGACGTCTACGAGGCCGCCCGGGTCGACGGCGCGTCCGCCTGGCAGCGCTTCGTCAACATCACGCTGCCGCTGCTGAAACCCGCTCTGCTGGTGGCGATCCTGTTCCGCACCATGGACGCGCTGCGCCTGTACGACCTGCCCGCCATCATGACGCGGAACCTGGCCGCCACCCGCACCGTCTCGATGCTGGTGACGGAATCGAAATCGCTGCCCAACAGCGCCTCCGCGCTGTCGGTCATCACCTTCCTGCTCATCTTCACCGTCGCGTTCTTCCTGGTGAAGGTGCTGGGGGCGAACGCCGTTCGCACCCAGGAAGAGCAGCGGGAGGCGCACTGATGAGCATCGAACTCACGAAGGATGTCGTGGCCGAGCCGAAAAAGCCTATCCGGCAGTCGGTTTCGTGGACCAAACGCCTGTCCTCCGGGCGCGTGTACCTGGGCGCGCTGATCGTGCTGGTGTGGGGGCTCGGCCCCTTCTACTGGATGGTCGTCACCGCCCTGCGCGATCCGGCCTACACCTTCGACAACACCCCGTGGCCCACCCACGTCACGCTCGAGAACTTCCGCAACGCCTTCGACACCAGCCGCGGCAACAACTTCGGCCGGGCCCTGGTCAACAGTGTGATCATCGGCAGCGCCACCACGGCGGCCGCGCTGATCCTCGGCGTGATGGCGGCCTACGCGCTGGCGCGGCTGACCTTCAAGGGCAAGTACCTGGTGTCCGGGCTGGTCCTCTCGGCCTCCATGTTCCCGGCCGTCGTGCTGGTGACGCCGCTGTTCCAGCTGTTCACCAATATCGGCTGGATCGGCCAGTACCAGGCCATGATCATCCCGAACATCTCGTTCGTGCTGCCCATGACGGTGTACATCCTGGCCTCGTTCTTCGCCGAACTGCCATGGGAATTGGAGGAGGCCGCCCGCATCGACGGCGCGTCCCGCTTCCAGGCGTTCCGGCTGATCATGCTGCCGCTGGCCGCGCCGGCGGTGTTCACCACCGCGATCCTGGCGTTCATCGCCGCGGTCAACGAGTACCTGCTGGCCTCCCTGCTCTCCAGCGACAAGACCGAGCCCGTGACCAAGGCGATCGCCCGCTTCTCCGGCAACGATCCGCTGGTGCCGCCGTACACCGCGATCATGGCCGCGGGCACCATCGTCACCATCCCGCTGGTCATCATGGTGCTGCTGTTCCAGCGCCGCATCATCTCCGGACTCACCGCCGGCGGCGTCAAGAGCTGAGTGTCCGGGTAGGTGGTTCGGGGCCGTTGTCCCCGAATCACTTACCCGCTCCGTCCGGGCGTGTCGATTAGCATTGGTCCCGCCGCGCGGGGTGGTCGCGGCCGTCTCGAAAGCTTTGTCGACGCTCCGGAAGGAGATGCTCGTGAGCTCGTCCCGCAGCAGGCGGCGTGGCAGATCCGCGTCATCGACCGGCACCGCCGGGGCGTCATCGACCGGCACCGCCGGGGCGTCATCGACCGGCACCGCCGGGGCGTCATCGACCGGCACCGCCGGGGCGTCATCGACCGGCACCGCCGG